>JAIJJM010000693.1 GCA_022728415.1 Collinsella sp.
GGATGAACGGTTTCGCCGGGCGGGTTGGAAAGACGCACTCGAGCGTAAACGTATCGAACCGGTGAAGCCGCTCGAGGGCGACTGGTCTGCCAACAGCGGTTATGAGGCCGGCAGGTACCTGGCGGAGCACGACCGTACTATGACGGCGATTTATGCGGCGAATGACCAGATGGCAAACGGTGCAATTGCCGCGCTTCGTGATAGCGGCTTACGCGTGCCCGAGGACGTGAGCGTGGTGGGCGTCGATGATTCGCTTGACGACTTTGTCGCGCACAACGAGCTCACAACCGTACGATTCGATCTACATCAGCGTGGGCGCGAGGTGGTTGAGCATGCAGTCCCCAAAACGGGGATGTTGGACAAAGCCGTCGCCATTCGTATTCCGGGCCAGCTCATCGTTCGACATACCACGGCGGCTCCGCGCGCATAGTTTTGGCGGGTCGATAGTGGTATATTCCGCACCAATAACAAACGGTAAGGATACTGCCAAATAGCTGCTGGCATGTGACCGAGTGTTATGATAAACGGGTACTTTTGTCTATCTAGCTATCTAGGAGGCTTTGCCTGATGGAGATCACCAAGGATATCCGCTACATCGGCGTCGATGATCACGACAGCGATCTGTTCGAGGGTCAGTACGACGTGTCCAAGAACGGCATGGCATACAACAGCTACGTCATCCTGGGCGAGAAAATCGCCGTCGCAGATTCGGTCGATGGCGATTTTGTTGATGAGTGGCTCGGCAATCTCGAATCTGTGCTGGACGGTCGCACGCCCGACTACTTGGTCATCCATCACATGGAGCCCGATCACTCCGCTGGTATCGCCGCCTTTATGGAGCGCTATCCCCAAGCACAGATTGTGGCAAGCATGGGCGCCTTTCGTATGATGCTCAACTACTTTGGCACCGACTACCCCGAGCGCAAGATGGTCGTCAAAGAGGGCGATATTTTGGATCTGGGTGGCCACGCCCTAACGTTTGTCGGTGCCCCCAATGTGCACTGGCCCGAGGTGATCTTCTCCTACGAGACCACCGACAAGGTGCTCTTTAGTGCCGACGGCTTTGGCAAGTTTGGTGCCAACGATATCGAGGACCCCGAGGGTTGGGCCTGCGAGGCACGTCGTTACTACTTTGGTATCGTCGGTAAATTCGGCAAGTTTGTGCAGGCTGTGCTCAAAAAAACCGCTGATCTGGATATTCAGATTATCTGCCCGCTCCACGGTCCCGTGCTCACCGAGAACCTGGGCTACTATATCGACGCCTACAACACCTGGTCGAGCTATCAGCCCGAGGACGAGGGCGTCACGATTGCCTATGCGAGTGTGTACGGCCATCTGAAGACTGCTGTCAAAGAGCTTGCGTCTGCGCTCGAGGCTCGCGGCCAGAAGGTTTCCATCTTTGACCTGGCTCGCGATGACATGTCCGAGGCCGTTGAGGATGCGTTCCGCTATGACCGCCTGGTGCTCGCCTCCGTTACCTATCAGGGTGAGATCTTCCCGTTCATGAGCACCTTTATCCACACGCTTGCCGAGCACGCCTATCAGAACCGTACGGTTGCGCTTGTCGAGGCCGGCTCTTGGGCGCCCGCCGCTGCCAAGGTTATGACCAAGGAGCTCGAGGGCATGAAGGACATTACCCTG
>JAIJJM010000694.1 GCA_022728415.1 Collinsella sp.
GCCTTCGATGAAGTCGACGTCGGGCTTGTCCATCTGGCCCAAAAACTGACGCGCATAGCTCGAAAGGCTCTCGACGTAACGGCGCTGGCCCTCGGCATAGATGGTATCGAACGCCAGTGAGCTCTTGCCCGATCCGGAAAGACCGGTTATGACCACGAGCTGGTCACGCGGAATGGAAACATCGATATCGCGCAGGTTATGCTCGCGCGCGCCGCGAATAACGATAGAAGAATCAGACATGGAAGCTCCTTGCCTCCTACAACTTCAAATCACACTGACGATGAGTTTAGCGCACTCCACGCGCACAGATGTTCGCAATACAAGATTCGCAGACCTTTTGCGTTGTCTGACGCCGCAGGCTGCATGCTCGGTCCGTACTTTCGAATACCGTCGATCGCCTACCACGTATCATGAATGACTCCCGCTCGCAAACGAGGGTACAATGGCGCTCGTGTCACACCGCGGGGCTCCGGCCCCAACATATACAAAGGAGTCAAACATGGGTTGCGAGCACGCACAGGCAGCCGGCGGGCAAACGTCGCCGTCGCAATTTGAGGAGAATACGCTGTCCGAGGTCAAGCGCGTTATCGCCGTGCTTTCCGGTAAGGGCGGTGTCGGCAAGTCATTCGTCACCGGCGCCATCGCCACGGAGCTTTCCCGCCACGGTCACAAGGTCGGCGTCCTCGATGCCGATATTACCGGCCCCTCTATCCCTAAGATGTTCGGCATGAGTGGACGTCACGTCCATGCCCTCGGCAACCTTATGCTGCCCGAAATCTCCGGGCACGGCGTCAAGGTTATGAGCTCTAACCTGCTGCTCCAAAACGAAACCGACCCCGTCCTTTGGCGCGGTCCGGTTATCGCGGGTGCCATCAGGCAGTTCTGGAGCGAAACCTCATGGGGCCCCATCGACTACCTCCTGGTCGACATGCCTCCGGGAACGGGCGACGTCGCCCTCACGGTCTTCCAGTCGCTGCCCGTCGATGGCATCGTCATCGTCACGAGCCCGCAAGACTTGGTCTCGATGATCGTCGCCAAGGCAGTCAACATGGCCGAGAAGATGAACGTCCCTATTCTGGGCATTGTCGAGAACATGAGCTATATCGAGTGCCCCGACTGCGGCAAGAAGATCGAAGCCTTTGGTAAGAGCAAACTCCCCGAAGTCGCCGAGCGCTACAACCTCGACATCTTGGGTCAGCTTCCCATCAATCCGGCACTCGCCGAGGCCTGCGATAAGGGCGAAGTCGAGACCGCGCTGCCCGATGGCATGCTGCCCAAGGCCGTCTCTGCCGTCGAGGCCATTGCCCCGCACGAGACCGCCGAGGCCTAAGTGAACACAAACGCCTCCTATGACGTCTTGGTAATCGGCGGCGGGGCCTCGGGTCTCGCCGCCGCCATTACGGCCGCACGCGCAGGCAAAAGCGCCTGCATCGTTGAGCGCGATGTTGCCTGCGGCCTTAAACTCCTTGCGACCGGCAACGGCCGCTGCAACCTTTCCAACGAATCAATTGATTTCCAGCGGTACAACCACCCCGCATTCGTCGAATCCGTCATGGGTCCCCAGCCTGAGCAAGAGCTCGGCAGTTTCTTCTCCTCGCTGGGCATCATGACGACCTCCGAGGAGGGCCGGCTGTATCC
>JAIJJM010000695.1 GCA_022728415.1 Collinsella sp.
CGCCTTGAGCGTGTTGGCGCGCAGCGTGACCGGGCGTGTGACCGCGGCGCCGAAGCCCTCGATCATGAGCTCGGCATCGGCGGGCGCATAGGCGCCGGCGACCGTGTCGACCATAAAGCGCGGCAGGTCGGCGGCGGAGTGTTGGGCGGCAAGCCGGTCGGAAAGCTCGGTGGCGGCAAACTGCCTGAGCTTGAGCTCGGGCTTAGGCTGCTTTTTCTGCTTACGACGACGCGGCTTGGACATACGTCTTTCCTTCCACCTAAATGATTATTCTGGGACGGGGATTAAAAAATCATTCCATGACCCTCTGTCAAAAAAAGATTGTACTGTGGCGCCCGGGAATGATTTTTTAATCCCCGTCCCAGAATAATCATTCCCGGGCGCGTTGCGATTGCCTAGTACTGGCTCTCGTGCTTGCTAAAGAAGTCGAAGCGCGGGGGCAGCGGCTTCACGCGGTGCTCGCCGGGCTTCTCGCCTAGGCTCTCCACAAACTCGTCCGTGGAGGCAAAGATGTTATCCCAGCTAAAGAAGGCGACCGGATCGACATCGAAGTACTCGCAGATGAGCTCGCAGCCGGCCGGGACGATACCGTGCATGAGCACGGTTGCCACGCGCAGCTCGGTAAAGGCATCGACGAGGGCCTGCGTCATGGCGGTGTTGGCTGGCTCGCCCTCGAGCTTGTTGGCGGCCTTGGAGGCATCGCTCCAGCGCTTGTTGGCGGCACGCAGGTAGTCGTCGCACACGGCGAGCGCGCGGTGCGTCTCGAACTTGTACATGGCCTGCTCAAAGGCGAGAGCTGCCTGCTCGGCGGCTTCGACCACGGTGGCGGAGGCGGCGCCGGCGGGGATGCAGCCGTTGCGGTAGGGGCTCTCGTCGCCCTCCTTGATGGCGACGCCGTAGAAGCAGCTGCGGGCCAGGCGGTTGAAGACGCCGGTCAAAAGGGCGCTCTCCTTAAGGGCCGGATCGATGACGCGCTTGTCATCGCAGGCACGCACCTCGTTGCCGTCCTTGTCCTTGCCGGTCACGCGCGTGTCGTATGCCTTGGGACTAAAGCTCACCGGCTTCTCGGACAGGCCGAGCGACAGCCAATGCGCACGCATCTGCTCGCAGGTGTAGTGGTTGAGCAGGTCGTCTGCCGGCGGGGGAGGCGTTTGCGAGGACGAGCTGGCCTTTTTGCCCATATAGAGCAGGTGATAGCAGGCGCTGACGGTGCTCTGCGTAAGGTTCCAACCCAGGGCCTCCCACATGGCGGTCTGCGCGATGCAGTAGAAGTAGATGTTGTCCTGGCCGATGAACTGGTAGATCTGAGCGTCGTCAGAGCACCACCAGTCGCGCCAGTCGAGTGAGCTGTGCTGGTAGGTGGGCGCGGGGACCTGCGTGGAATCGGCAGCGGGCTCGCCCATGAGGGCGGCATCCTGGGCGGCGACACCCTTGGTCACGCCGGCGGCCTTGGCATCGCGTGCGAGTACGGTGCGGGTGTAGCTGATGGGCGCCCACAGGCTCTCGGGCCAGCACCAGCAGGTGACGTCGGAAACGTCGTCGACCTGGGGCACCGGAACGCCCCAGTCGATGTTGCCGGTGATGCGGAAGGGCACGAGCGCCTTGCCGCTGCGGAAGCGCACGCCGCCGTTGGCGA
>JAIJJM010000696.1 GCA_022728415.1 Collinsella sp.
GCTGACTTTACCGCAGGGTGTGACCAGCAAGACGGGGAATACAGTAACAACCAATGCGGCAGGGAAAGTGGACATTGAGCTTATGTCAACGGTTGCGGGGGAACACAGCATCACGGCCTCAGTGAATAATGCTCAGAAGACGGTTACGGTGAAATTCAAGGCGGATTTCAGTACCGGTCAGGCGACCCTGGAGGTTGATGGCAGCACGCCAAAAGTGGCAAACGACAATGATGCCTTTACGCTGACGGCAACGGTTAAGGATCAATACGGCAACCTTCTGCCTGGCGCTGTGGTCGTCTTTAATCTGCCTCGGGGCGTCAAACCGCTTGCAGACGGTAATATCATGGTGAACGCCGACAAGGAGGGTAAAGCGGAACTGAAAGTGGTCTCCGTGACTGCCGGAACGTATGAGATCACGGCGTCGGCAGGAAATGACCAGCCTTCGAATGCGCAGTCTGTAACGTTTGTGGCCGATAAGACTACGGCGACCATCTCCAGTATTGAGGTGATTGGCAACCGTGCAGTGGCGGATGGCAAAACCAAACAGACGTATAAAGTTACGGTGACTGATGCCAATAACAACCTGTTGAAGGATAGCGACGTGACGCTGACTGCCAGCTCGGAAAATTTAGTTCTGGATCCTAAAGGGACGGCGAAAACTAATGAGCAAGGACAGGCTGTTTTCACCGGCTCTACCACTATCGCAGCGACATATACACTCACGGCGAAAGTGGAACAGGCCAACGGTCAGGTATCGACGAAAACTGCTGAATCTAAATTCGTCGCGGATGATAAAAACGCGGTGCTCGCCGCATCTCCAGAACGTGTAGATTCTCTGGTGGCGGACGGGAAGACTACTGCAACAATGACGGTTACCCTGATGGCGGGAGTCAATCCCGTAGGAGGAAGTATGTGGGTCGACATTGAGGCTCCGGAAGGAGTGACGGAGAAGGATTATCAATTCCTGCCGTCGAAGGCTGACCATTTCTCAGGTGGGAAAATCACGCGTACATTTAGTACCAGCAAGCCAGGTGTCTATACGTTCACATTCAACGCACTGACGTATGGCGGGTACGAAATGACGCCTGTGAAGGTGACAATTAACGCCGTTGCTGCAGAGACTGAAAATGGCGAGGAGGAGATGCCATAATTTGAATAGTATGAAAGTTACGATCTAATAAAGAATAATGGTGTTGAAATATTCAACGCCATTATTCACTGAATACCTTGCCTGATACTGATTAAATAGTATCAGGCAAGGATAAAACTCAATAAGAGATAGTGACCAACTAAACCGGACGAACGGGAATAAAAATTTCGCAAACAACATCATTGCCATCCTTTTCTACGAAATCTTCATTGTAATAAAAGCGCTCAATATCGCTGCCGTTCACTCTGGCTAACCCCCTGGCAGGTAACTCTATCAGATAGATGTTACGCACCCAGTCAGGATAATTTTCCCAGTTTCCTTCATAACGGAAAGAGGCATAAAGTCCTCGGGTCGTTGTCCACTCTTTTGGCATGTCAGCATATTCACATACCGTACCAGCAAAAGTTTCAACCGTGAGCAAATCGACCGATTTTGTTGACGGTTCAAACGTGGAAACGAAATAGATATCCGTCTTAAAATTCTTC
>JAIJJM010000697.1 GCA_022728415.1 Collinsella sp.
GGTTTGGATGGTGGAGAACAGGGTGAGGAAGTCGCGGCTTATCGACTTCCACGACGCCTGGATGTTATTGGCGTCGACCCTGTTCCATGTTCTGCGCGCGGCCCTGTCCGCCGCCAGCTCCAACGTCGCCAGCCGTTTCTGACTGTAGGCCAGCACCTGCGATTCGACCGCCATCAGCGCCTCCGATCTGCAGGGCACGGTTCAACGATTCGAGTTCGGGGTCGGCCATCTCGTCGGCGCGCATGCGCATGATGCGCTGCACCTCGTCCGAGCTTTGCCCCATCTGCTCCGCGACCCATTGGATCGGGAAGCCGAGCTGCTTGTACTTGAGCATCGCGTCCGCCATCAGCGTCTCGCTGCGATACTGCGGGGTCGCGAACTGCACCTTTGAGTCGGCGATGATGTCCGCCTCATTCGCGTCGTTCTCGTAGCGCATGGCGATGCTGCAGATGTCGCGGATGGGGGATTTCAGGAAGCTGATGCGTTCGATGGTCTTGGATACGAGGCCGGCTTCGGCGACCTCGTATCCGGTGGCCGGAACCTCCGCGTTCGTCAGCAGGTAATGGCCGGGGGTGCGTGTTTCGGCGGCGATATGTTCCACGGCCTTCTCGATGACCGGGATGAACACGTTCAGGTTCGAGCTTGACCATTCGCCCAGGTTCACGTTGTCGCCGGTGAACTGGTAAATGCGCTCCAGCACCTGCTTGTCGAGTTCGATGGGCTTCTCGCCGACCTGCTGCCCCTCCTCGTTGTAGACGGGCTCGACGAGCGGGTCTCCGCCGAGGATGACTCGTGCCGGCAGTGAGGCGTAGTCCAATGCGTTCAGCAGGTAGGCCCATACGACGTTGACCGTGTCCTGCATCGATTCGACGTGCGCGATGTCGCTGATCGGCGCATTGTCCAATAGCATCTGGTTGCGGAACTCGCGCAATGGAATCGTGTCCAGACCGGTGGGCTGAGGGTCATTCATCTTCCAGCCATACACGTCGGGCGGCACGCGCTGGTCGGTCAGATCGAGCATCTTCTTACGTTCCATGCTGACCGTCCAGCCGGGCACCATGAGGGTGCCGTACTCCTTGTCGTCGCCCTGCTGGATGAGGAACCCGGCTGACGGCTGGCCGGTGCGCGCATCGTAGATGACTGCGGCGCTGTCCGGGTGCTCGAACGTGATGCGGGCCCTGCCGTCGACCTGCGTGACCAAGGCGAACGCGCGGCCCGTGGTGGTCATCATCAGCGCGGCTTCCTGCAGTCCGCGTTCGAAGTCGTTGCGGTCGAGGCATTTCATGATGCCGGTGCCGAGCTTCACGTCATCATATGGGACGAAGCCCTTGAACTTGATGCGTTCCACCGGGGCCTGCGCCACCGGGAGGCACCAGTTGTCCGAGAAATCGGAGAACCGGTCGCTCATATAGCGTTTGAATTCCTTGGACGCGAACTTCAGTTTGCCGCGTTTGCCGAGCACGTAATCGGTATGCGTGCCGATGCTGGGTCGACGGAACTGGATTTTGTCGGCCATACGGTTCGCCAATGCGGTCAGATCCTGCTGGCTGTATTCCATCGTCACCTCCTGGTCGATGATCCGGTAAGCATGTAATTGTGTTTGCGAGCGCCCCAGCCGGCGGCTCGCGCGTCG
>JAIJJM010000698.1 GCA_022728415.1 Collinsella sp.
GATATGGGCACATCCGAGGTGGCATTGGTGCAGCATGCACGAGAGTTTTCCCAGGGCCTGCCCGATGACGCTTGGGTCGTGACCCAGGGCTGGCGCGATTACCGCTGGGATCCGCCCGAGCACCCTACCAAGGCCTCCCTCGACGCCGCCTTCCCCGATCGCCCCTGTGTTATGTATTCGGGCGATGGGCATACCCTGTGGCTCAACAGCCGTGCACTCGA
This sequence comes from Collinsella sp., assembly GCA_022728415.1. The sequence goes on from JAIJJM010000698.1 coordinate 222, forward strand.
GGCCCTCGGCGTGACGCGCGACAGCGAGCCTCCGGCGGGTGGCAGTTACGACAAAGACTCAAACGGTGAGCTTACGGGTATTGTCCACGAGGCAGCTGCTATGCAGCTGCTGCCGCGCTGCCTGGAGTGGCTGGGCGAGGACCGCATCGCGAGCGCTTACGCCGACCAGATGAAGCGTATGGCCGAGCAAGGCATCACCTCAATCTGCGATATGTCGCTCATGCCCATGCCGGGCTGCGATTTTATTCGCGACGATGTTTACGACAAGTTGCAGGCCGCCGGCAAGCTGGGCATTCGCGCTCACCTGTTCCCCACGCTGCTCGACGATCAGTCTCGCTTGGAAGAGCTGCAGGCACGTTACGCGAACAGCGCGCTGCTCTCGGCACCTGGTTTTAAACAATTCTTCGATGGCGTGTCGAGTGCACACACGGCATATCTCACCGAGCCGTATACCAATCCGCGCTTCCCGGGTGACCGGGGCCGTCTGACGGTTCCTGTCGAGCGCATGCGCAAGTTGGTTCTGGCGGCAGCCGAGCGTGGCCACACCGTGCGCATCCACGTTATCGGCGACGGTGCTATCCATGCTGCGCTCGATATCTTTGAGGAGGCGGCAGAGCTCTATGGTCTGCCCCCGCACGGCCATAATACGCTTGAGCATCTGGAGAATTTGCTGCCTCAGGACATCGATCGTCTGCGCAAGCTCAACGTCGTTGCCTCGAGCCAGCCTTGCCACATCACGCTCGACCCGGGTGGCCCGGAGCGCGATCTGGGCCTGGAGCGCAGCCGCATCATGTGGCCGTTTGCGACCTATAAGCAGCGCGGCATCCGCCAAGCATTCGGTACCGATAGCCCCATCACAGCCGTTACCAGCATGAACGTGCTCTACACGGCCATCACGCGTCAAGACCCTCGCAGCCACTGGCCTGAGGGCGGCTGGCTCCCCAGCGAGCGCATCGACGCGGCTACAGCTCTGCGCAACTACACCCTGGGCAGCGCCTACGCGGCAGGCGACGAGCGAAACCTCGGCAGCCTGGAGTCCGGCAAATACGCCGACCTGGTAGTCCTGGATCAAAACCCGCTCACCGTTGACCCACAAGAGCTCCAGGCTACCAAGGTTCAGGCCACCTACCTGGCAGGTAACTTAATCTACGAGCGCTAACCCCACATCCCATCCCTCAGTTGCGGTGAAATAGTTCCTAAAACCCGCCTTCACCCCCTTACAGGAACTATTTCACCGCAACATAAGGGGCACGTTTCAGCAACGTGCCCCTTTCTTGTGCGCCCTACCCGCATCGCCATTTTGCTGCACTGACTTTTCTGAATGCCGGGCCCGAATTAGTCAACCTGGCTCCCGGCATTCAGAAAATCTAAGTGCCAAAAAATAAGATTTTTTGACTCCGTGTTGTATAAC
>JAIJJM010000699.1 GCA_022728415.1 Collinsella sp.
TGTTCCGCTTTAATCATGACTTTGAACCTGTGAATAAAGCTGATGCAGATCGGATAGCAGAAGAGATCGAAACGGCAGAACACATTAAGAAGTTACGTGACATGCGTTCAAAAAGCAGAGGTAACCATGGAATCATACAGCCTCACACTCGATGAGGCCTGTCAGTTTCTTAAGATATCCAGACCAACCGCCACCAACTGGATACGAACAGGCCGCCTACAGGCAACACGTAAAGATCCAACCAAGCCAAAATCTCCTTACCTCACAACACGGCAAGCCTGCATTGCGGCGCTTCAGTCTCCGCTGCATACTGTCCAGGTGAGCGCGGGTGATGGCATAACAGAGGAAAGAAAATGTCACTCTTCCGCAGAAATGAAATATGGTATGCCTCGTATTCGCTCCCGGGCGGGAAACGAATTAAGGAATCTCTTGGCACAAAGGACAAGCGGCAAGCTCAGGAGTTGCATGACAAGCGAAAAGCAGAACTCTGGCGAGTAGAAAAGCTAGGGGATTTACCTGATGTCACTTTTGAAGAGGCCTGCCTAAGATGGCTTGAGGAAAAAGCTGATAAAAAATCTCTCGATTCAGATAAAAGCCGGATTGAGTTCTGGCTTGAACATTTTGAGGGTATAAGGCTTAAAGATATCTCGGAGGCAAAGATTTACTCTGCTGTAAGCAGAATGCATAACAGAAAGACGAAAGAAATATGGAAACAGAAAGTTCAGGCCGCCATCAGGAAAGGTAAAGAACCGCCTGTTTATGAACCAAAGCCAGTATCAACTCAGACAAAGGCAAAGCATCTTGCCATGATAAAGGCCATTCTCCGTGCTGCAGAACGCGACTGGAAGTGGCTGGAAAAAGCGCCTGTCATCAAGATACCAGCGGTCAGAAACAAGCGAGTCAGATGGCTGGAAAAGGAGGAAGCAAAACGCCTTATTGATGAGTGCCCCGAACCACTGAAATCTGTCGTCAAGTTTGCGCTGGCAACTGGTCTGAGAAAGTCGAACATCATAAATCTGGAATGGCAACAAATCGACATGCAGCGACGAGTTGCCTGGGTGAATCCAGAAGAGAGCAAATCAAACCGCGCCATTGGTGTGGCGCTGAACGATACCGCCTGTAAAGTGTTGCGTGATCAAATAGGCAAGCATCACAAATGGGTGTTTGTACATACCAAGGCGGCTAAGCGAGCAGATGGAACATCAACGCCTGCGGTCAGGAAGATGCGCATCGACAGCAAGACATCATGGCTATCAGCTTGTCGTCGTGCAGGAATTGAAGATTTCCGTTTCCATGACCTCAGACACACCTGGGCAAGCTGGCTGATTCAGTCAGGCGTCCCATTATCAGTGCTTCAGGAAATGGGCGGATGGGAGTCCATAGAAATGGTTCGTAGGTATGCTCACCTTGCGCCTAATCATTTGACAGAGCATGCGAGGAAAATAGACGACATTTTTGGTGATAATGTCCCAAATATGTCCCACTCTGGAATTACGGAGGATATAAAGAAGGCGTAACTAATTGAATTGTAATGGCGCGCCCTGCAGGATTCGAACCTGCGGCCCACGACTTAGAAGGTCGTTGCTCTATCCAACTGAGCTAAGGGCGCGTTGATACCGCAATGCGGTG
>JAIJJM010000700.1 GCA_022728415.1 Collinsella sp.
ACTTGGTATCGGGGTGCTCTGCCATAAGCTCGGCAAGCGAATCGGAGCCGACATAGGTCGAGGAGAAGCTCTTGAGCTCGCTCGTATCGCCCTTGTCTTTTTTTGTCTTCCAGTAATGACCCGCCACGTTTCCGTCTTGAACCGTATAGGTCAAATCCTCGACGCGATCCTGCTTAATGGCGTTGACCATCTCGCTCGTCGCGAGCTTTACGGTATTGCTGGAATTGGCAAAGCCGGAGCCCATGTTAAAGAAGGCGTAGCCCAGAAGCGCGCAAGCCAAAATAAAATACAGCCAGCCCGTACGCGTGGGCTTCTTGCCTCCGGGCATCCCCGGGATCTTAGGCTCCCGGGGAGTCTGGGAATTGTTATCGTTACGGTCGTCGGGCATCTTACGAATAAACCTCCGGTTTCAAAATGCCCAGATACGGAAGGTTACGATAGCGCTCGGCATAGTCGAGGCCGTAGCCCACCACAAAGGCATCGGGGCAATGGGTTCCAACATACTTGGGCGTGACGGCCGAGGTACGGTCCTCAACGTCCTTCCACAGGAAGGCGGCGACCTCCAGAGAAGCGGGTTTGCGGCTCTCGAGGTTCTTCATCAGGTACTTGAGCGTCAGGCCCGAGTCCAGAATGTCCTCGACGATCAGCACGTCGCGACCGCGGATGTCGATATCCAGGTCCTTAATGATACGCACGATACCCGAGGACTTCACACCGTCGCCATAGCTCGAAACAGCCATGAAATCGATGTTGGTCGGCAGCTCGATCTTGCGCATCAGGTCGCCCATAAAGACCACGGCGCCACGCAGGACCGCAATCAGCACCAGATCCTTACCCGCGTAGTCGCGAGTAATCTGCTCGCCTAGGCGAGAAACGATACCGTCGATATCCTCCTGCGTAAACAGAACCTTCTCGATATCCGGATGTTGAGAAGCCATGACAACCCTTTCTTGTGCTTATCGCCCACACACCGCCGTATGGACGCGAACTACACATTCTAGCAGCGCACGGGGTATATTTACCAGCCCGTACGCCATCAGCGCGGGAATACCGTCAACGTCGCACAGAATAGTAGGCGCAAGGCACTATTCCGCATCGACCACACGAAGCAGATACGCCACGCGCGTTGCGGCCGTGCATTTAAATCGCTCGTCCGTGCGAACGCCTGCGACCCATACCACGGCACCTCCCGGAGCCGTTCTCACCACGGGAACGCCTGCGCGCTCAGAAACGGGAATACGGGCCTCATTGAGCAAATCGGATACCTTCTTGCTTCGGCCGCTCATGCCTAACGGGCACATCACATCCCCCGGCGCGGGGCCGTCAACCCACAGACGCGCCGAACGTGCCTCGGCGGGAATCTCCCCGCGTGAGCCGGCGAGCATTCGCTCGCTATCACGGTCGGCAAAGCCCAGAGCCGCCGCATCCACCATAGCGGCCACCTCTCCAGCAGCCGCAAGCTCGCGGGCACGGCGCACAATATCGCATCCGGGCTCGACGGCCAACGGCTCTGCCACCAGGATGCGTCCCGCCCCCAGTGGCAAACGACCGGGAATGGTAATCCAATCGGCAAGCAACCCCTCACGCGCCACAGGCGCCTTAAAAGCCAGCATGCCAAACTCCACACGT
>JAIJJM010000701.1 GCA_022728415.1 Collinsella sp.
ACCTGGTCGTTACCCTTGCCGGTGCAACCGTGGGCGACGTAGGTCGCGCCAAACTCGTGAGCGACCTCGACAAGCTTCTTGGCGAGCAGCGGGCGGGACAGGGCGGAGAGTAGCGGGTACTTGTTCTCGTACATGGAGTTTGCGGCGATGGCCTTAGTCAGGAACTCATCGGAGAACTCATCGCGCAGGTCGAGCACCTGGCAATCGAGAACGCCCAGGTCGAGGGCCTTCTGCTTCTTGGCATCCAGGCCGGTCTCCTCCTGGCCCACGTTGCCGCAGACACAAACGACATCGAGATTCTTCTCGTCCTGGAGCCACTTGACACATACGGATGTATCAAGACCACCGGAATATGCGAGAACGACTTTTTCCTTGCTCATGGCTGTTTCCTTTCGCCCTTGGTAGCTAGTTAGAACATCGGTCAGGTACAAGTCATTTCAAGGTCACTTATCGTGCAATATCAGGTTAAATAGCAAAAAGCAGCACAACATGCCCTAGAAACATGCGTCTATGTCGTGCTAAAACCCGACGACCTCAAAATGACTCTGTTGAGGCGTTACGCCCCATGCGGACAGAGACGATTGTTATCGTCGTCGGGAAATTGCGCGCTGACGTCGGATGGCATTGTCTGCAGTGGTGATGATCTGTACGAACTGCATCTGCCTCTCCTTTCACGTATCGCCGGGCGCAATTCGAATATCGCAAACGGTACCTTTTCTTCGGTAAGCGGTTCTTTCGCCATCTCCGTTTTCGATGTTCGCTATATTACGATAAAGTGCTCGCTGTACAAGCGACAAATTCAAATTTCTGAAAAGTTTTTTCATTAGTTTGTGAATTACTGTGCAAATACGCACCATTCCTGCGAAAATACGCTCGATTACATAGCAGAGGGTCATTACGCCCGAAACAATCTGGAAACGGAAAGGCGCATTTTATGCAGACTTACGAATCAGACGCTAACATCGGCAAGATTAAACTCATCGCCGTCGACATGGACAAGACGCTGCTCACCGACGAGCGCGTGTTGCCCCAGGGTCTTGACGAGCGCCTGGACAAGCTCGCCGACGCCGGCATCGTGTTCTGCCCCGCCAGCGGACGTCCCGCCCCCAGACTCGAGGAAATGTTCGAGAGCTTTAAGAACCGCCTTGCTTTTTGTCCCGACAACGGAGCCTGCGTCATCTATCGCGGCAACTATATCTATAAGAGTAACATCGATGTGGCGCTGTATCAGCAGGTCTTGAGCCGCGCCTCGGAGGATTCTCGCGCGGTCCCCGTCCTGTGCTGCTTCGACGAGTTCTACGTGCTTGCCCGCGACCATCAATACCACGACGAGATCAGCGTCTACTACAACACAATCAACTACGTCGACAGCTTTGAGGGCATTGATATCGCGTCCAACAAGATCTCGATCTTCTTCCCCGCTTATGATGCCGAGCCCGCATTCCGCGAGACCTATAGCCCCGAGTTCTCGGACAAGCTCTACGTTACCAACGCCGGGCGCGAGTGGATCGACTTTATGAACCTGGGCGTCGACAAGGGCGCCGGCGTCGCGCACCTGTGCGAGCACCTGGGCATCGATATTGCCGATGCCGCCGCCGTGGGCGATACCTACAACGATATTC
>JAIJJM010000702.1 GCA_022728415.1 Collinsella sp.
CATGCCCCCGCTGGCGGGGGCTGTCCGGCGGATGCCGGACTGGGGGTGGTTTCTGTCTCACACGGTCTGCGCAGCTGGGACATCGCGCACCCGCGTTTGTGGGGCACGGCCATCAACGAGAACCGTGTGCCGTGGGCCGATAGCGAGACGATCACTCCCGAGGAAAACCTCGAAGAGCTCATCATGCTCGGGCTGCGCCTGCACGAGGGCCTTGGCCTCGACCGCATCAACCGCGCCATCAACGATGCAGGTATGAGCAGCACGCCCCAGATTCTCCGAACCGTTTCGGTTGACCAACTCGCCCCCATGATCAGCGAAGGCCTGATTACCGTATCCGATAATCATCGAGTGGTGCCCACTCGTCGTGGCCGGTTGCTCAATGACTCGGTAATCGAACAGTTCTTCGATTACGTCGGTGTATGAGTCGGTGGTATGGTGCGCGGCAGTCGCCATTACCCGTTCGCTAGTTGTGGTTACACCGTCAGAGGGAGCTTTTTTGTTTTACCGGCGGGGGAGGGAACCGCGTAGGACTACGTCCGGGGCGCTTTGCACGTAGATCAGGCGGTTGGCAGTGCCGCCGGTGGCCTCCGCGTCATCGCGGTTGGACAGGATGCTGTCCACGGCGGCCTGGCCCATTTCGGCCAGCGGCAGATGCACGGTGGTCAGTGGTGGGAACACGTCGGCGGAGTAGGGGATGTCGCCGAAACCGGTGACGCCGATTTCCTGACCCGGCTCGATGCCGTTGGTGCGCAACGCGGTCATCGCACCGATGGCCATCACGTCGTTGAGCGCGATGATTGAATCGATGCCTTTGCCGTCGTACAGTGCGCCTTCGCCCGGCTTCAGCAGTCCGGATCGGGCCATTTGCATGACGGCCGCATAGCCGTCGGTGCGGCTGAACTTACCGTTTGCCACGGCTTTCGGGTCCACGGTGATGCCTGCCTCGTCCAACACTTCCATCACACCGGCCAGTCGTTCTTTGGAGGAGCGGTGTGCGTCATCGCCCTTGAGAATCGCAGGGCGCGTATACCTGGAATCGACGATAAGCTTTGCGATGGCACGCGCGCCGACGTCGTTCGCCACGTCCACGGCCGGGAAGGGCAGGTTGCGGTTGAGTACGAACACGGCATGTCCGCCGGACGATTCGTACTGGATGAGTTCCGTCTGCAACGCCTGGCGTTCCGGCGCGTCGGTGTATTCGCTTTCGGAGATGATGATGCCGCGCGGCCTGGTGGATACGGACTTACGCACCGCCTCCAACTCCTCGTGCGGGGTGGCTGCCACGCCGATGGTCACGGAGATGCCGCGTTCGGCCGCCGCCTTGACCACGCCTTGCGACACGGATGCGAAGTAGGGATCGGAGATATCGGAGACCAGCAGCACGATGTTCGGTGCAGTGCCTTTGGCCACTGCCTGAGCATAGGCGTTGGGACGATAGTTGAGCTTGGTGGCTGCTTCCATCACCTTGACATACGATTGGTTGCGTACCTTGCGGGTGCTGCCGTTGAGCACACGGGATGCGGTGGCGATGGAGACCTGGGCTTCTTTGGCGACGTCCATCAATGTCGCTGGCGATTGCGCCTTATCGTTCTGTACAGCCACGATCGAATCGGTCCTTTTCT
>JAIJJM010000703.1 GCA_022728415.1 Collinsella sp.
CCTTGATTCTCATTTTCATTGCAACAGCCTCAGGACTCAGCGCAACGTGTTGCGCTGAGTCCTGAGGCGCGAATCCGGGTAGGCAACCCCAGAGGGGCCGGAATCCCCCGGCCCGCGATGGAGGGAGGCCGTCATGTCCAGACCCAAGCCGTCCGGAAGGTCGTACGGGAGGCTCACGAGGCACGAGAGGAACGCGATCGAGAGAATGCTCGACCGCAACCGAAGCGCCCGCGAGATCGCCGCGGAGCTCGGCAGGTCGCCCTCGACCGTGACCAGGGAGGTGGCGGCGCACCGCTACGTCACCGCGCCGCGCTCGCGCTACGGCGAGCCCGCCCCCGAGGACCTCTCGGGGGCCTGCCCCAGGCTCGCCGCATGGCCGAGGTGCTGCAACGGCTGCTCGCACAGGAGGGGCTACGGCTGCTCGAGGAGGCCCAGGGTGTTCTACAGCGCCAGGAGGGCGCAGGAGGCAGCCGACGCCGAGCTCTCGTCGAGCAGATCCGGGATAGACGAGACCGAGGAGGGCGCCGCCGCCAAGCTCGCGGCCATCAGGGGCGGCCTCGCGCGCGGGCTCTCCCCGCAGCAGATAGCGGCGGCGACCCCCGGGCTCAGCGCCTCCACCGTCTACAGGTGGGTGGACGCCGGCTACGACGGCATGACGAACATGGAGCTCAGGCGCAAGGTCGGCTACAGGCCGAGGTCGCACCGGGCCCCGAGGAGGGCGACGTCGCACTCGGCCCGCAGGTCGCACGCGGCGTTCCTCGCGCTCGGCGAGGACGCCTGCGCCGCGGCCTGGGAGATGGACACCGTCGAGGGCGCCAGGGGCGACTCCGCCAGGCTCCTCACGCTCCTGCACCGCCCGAGCCGCTTCCAGCTGGCGCTGCCGCTGCCGGACGGCGCGTGCGCCTCGGTCCTCGCGGCGCTCTCCTCCCTGCGCGGGGTCCTCGGCGAGGACGGCGCGAGGCGCGCCTTCGGCGCCGTGCTCACCGACAACGGGAGCGAGTTCGCCGACGAGGGCGCCATCGCGGCGCTGCTCGGCGAGCGCGACGGCGAGACCAGGCTCTTCTACTGCGACCCCCGGCAGAGCCAACAGAAGGGCGCATGCGAGAAGAACCACGTGGAGATCAGAAAGCTGCTGCCCAAGGGCGCCGGGGTCAGGTTCGACCGGCTGACGGCGGCGGACTGCGCGCTGCTCATGTCGCAGGTGAACTCCGAGCCGAGGGGGGCGCTCGGGTTCCTGACGCCGGCGCGCGTGCTGCGGATGGCCCTCGGGGAGGACGCCTCCGCCCTCATGGACGCGTTCGGGATAGAGGAGCTGGCGCCCGGCGAGCTCGACCTCACTCCCGGCTGCATCGACAGGGCCAGGGCCGCGAGGGGCGAGGGCCCGCTGGCGGGATAGCCGGCGGGCCGGGACATGGGCCGGAGGGCCCGTTGCGCTGAGTCCGGAGCGGCTGCGCGGCGGGCTGGCGGAGCATGCCTCGGCAGTGTGGGGACACCGGCCTCCACAGCCTCTCCACCTGCGGAAACGAGGCTATGGCCAGGTGCCGGGAGCTAGTTCCGCGTTGCGCTAGCTGCGGAAACGCGGGGTCCGTTCAGGCTGTTGCGTTGAGATTGAAAATCAACC
>JAIJJM010000704.1 GCA_022728415.1 Collinsella sp.
TTGCGTTCGACATCAAACGCATTCCGTGGCGTACGCCATTGCGGATTCTCATCGCTTCTTACTGGTTCTCCTTCGGCGTGGGCGTGGTGCAATGGCTATCCATCCATCTGCATATCAAGCCGTTGGCCGGCTATTTCGCGCACCTCATGTACCGGCAGTACATCAATGAAAGCTCGGTGTGGGGCGGTGGTCGCCCGCAGTTCCTGTTCGCGGAGCCCAGCTATATCGGCATGCATCTGTTCGGCGTATTGCTGCCGCTTATGTGGCTTATGCGTGGGCGCGACCGTATCTATGCCAAGCGGTTGCGCAACCTCATCGTTGTGTATGCGATTGGCTCTGTGCTGATGCAGGCCGGCACCCGGATCGTTCTTGATTCGGTGGTGGCGTTGCTGGTTGCCATTATTGTGCATAATTCGTGGTGCGACAAGAAACAGCGCGTGCGTGGTATTGCGCAGCTGCTGGGTGCGGTTATGCTTGGTCTGCTGGGAGTGCTTGCCGATTCCCGACTATCTTCGATTGCGGAAAACGGTGCCGAAGGAGACGGATCGTTCTTCGCGCGAATCTACCAGAGTCTTGACCCGATATGCGGGCTGCTCGCCCATCCGTGGACGGTGCTTACCGGATATGGCGCCGGCAACATCATCAACGCGGTATGGGCCGGTGCGAAGCATGCGGGACGATTGTTGAATGGCTTGGGTATGAATGGAAGTGCTGCGGTGGGATTCGCGGCTGGCATGAATGCGGACACCGTATGGACGATGTGTGCGTATACCAGCGTCGTTGCCGAATGCGGATTGGTCGGCCTGGTTCTGCTGGTCATCGCTTCCATAGTTTCCATGACGCGTGTCTTCGATACGGCAGCTGCCGAGCATGGTGTTTGGAGCAAGACTGTTGTCTGCTGGCTTGTCCTGATCGTGTACCTGTATATCCAGTGCGAGAACTACGCGTTCGCCGCGCTGCCGTTGTTTATCTCCGCGGCAAGCAAGCTGCGCAAGTAACCATATTTGACGGGATATGGATGTCTTCTTCTGGATAACTTACGGTTAGAGAAGCCGCTATCGCAAGTATTCTTTAACCTGTCCACAAGGCGGCAGGCATTAGCAATCATTTGGGTAGGTAATGTTCGACTGTTCAGTTTTCGAGCCTTGCCGCTCTGGAGCTGCCATAAGCGAAATGAGACGTGTTTCGTTGCTTAGAGTGCAGTGGTCACGGCCCGTTCGGACAGCAGCTCCTCGATACTTAATATGCAAGACGGCAGTCGATGGCCGTCTATGTTGGATGAAGTGATCTGAAGTGATTTTACGGGCTGCGGATTTGCGAGCCGAACGGCCATAGCGCTAGTTTGACCATCTTGAACGATTGAATGCCGAACGGAATACCAATGATGGTGACGCAGCCCCCTACTAAGGGGAGTTTCAGGACATCGTAGCCGTTATGGTCGATGAAGTGATGGGCGAGGATCATGAACATCGCGATGATGCGCAGCAGTTCGATGCTGGAATTCCTTTTCCCCCCCCATTTGAAATTTTGGAGTGTGCCAGTGCGCTGTGCTTAGCACTTACGCGGTTGTCGTTCTCCGCGTCCTGGTTTTCTCTCATAATTCTCTGTATCGGGCATAACC
>JAIJJM010000705.1 GCA_022728415.1 Collinsella sp.
AACGCGGCCTTCCCGATTCTGATGGCGCGTAATGATAAAAACTACTGGCTGGCCTTCGGCGAGAAACGCGCCTGGGATAAAAACGAGCTGGCGTACATTACGGAAGCGCCTTCTCTTGTTGAGCCGGAAAACGTTACGCGCGATACCGCCACCTTTAACCTGCCGTTTATTTCGCTGGGGCAAGTCGGTGAGGGCAAACTGATGGTTATCGGTAACCCGCACTACAACAGCATTTTGCGTTGTCCGAACGGTTACAGCTGGAACGGGGGCGTTAATAAAGACGGGCAGTGTACGCTCAGCGGTGATTCAGATGACATGAAGCACTTCATGCAGAACGTACTGCGCTATCTGTCCGACGATAAATGGACGCCGGACGCGAAAGCCAGCATGACCGTAGGCACCAACCTGGATACTGTCTATTTCAAACGTCATGGTCAGGTTACAGGAAACAGCGCTGAGTTCGGCTTTCATCCGGATTTTGCGGGTATCTCTGTTGAGCATTTAAGTAGCTATGGCGATCTCGACCCGCAGGAAATGCCGCTGCTGATCCTCAACGGCTTTGAGTATGTGACTCAGGTTGGTAACGATCCTTATGCAATCCCGCTGCGTGCAGATACCAGCAAACCGAAGCTGACTCAGCAGGATGTGACCGATCTGATCGCCTATCTGAACAAAGGTGGATCGGTGCTGATCATGGAAAACGTGATGAGCAATCTTAAGGAAGAGAGCGCGTCTGGTTTTGTGCGTCTGTTGGATGCTGCAGGTCTGTCAATGGCACTGAACAAGTCGGTGGTGAATAACGATCCTCAAGGGTATCCGAACCGCGTTCGTCAGCAGCGCGCAACGGGCATTTGGGTCTATGAACGTTATCCTGCCGTAGACGGTGCGCTGCCGTACACCATCGATAGTAAGACAGGGGAAGTTAAGTGGAAATATCAGGTAGAAAACAAACCTGATGACAAACCGAAGCTGGAAGTTGCCAGCTGGCTGGAAGATGTAGATGGCAAACAGGAAACGCGTTATGCCTTTATTGATGAGGCCGATCATAAAACAGAGGATTCTCTGAAGGCTGCGAAGGAGAAAATTTTCGCCGCGTTCCCGGGGCTGAAAGAGTGTACTAATCAGGCATATCACTACGAGGTCAACTGTCTGGAATACCGTCCTGGCACGGGGGTTCCGGTTACTGGTGGCATGTATGTTCCACAGTATACGCAACTAAGCCTTAACGCCGACACGGCAAAAGCGATGGTGCAGGCTGCGGATTTAGGCACCAACATTCAGCGTCTGTATCAGCATGAGCTCTACTTCCGGACCAATGGTCGCAAAGGTGAGCGTCTGAGCAGCGTCGATCTGGAACGTCTGTACCAGAACATGTCGGTCTGGCTGTGGAACGATACGAGCTATCGTTATGAAGAAGGCAAAAATGACGAGCTGGGCTTTAAAACGTTCACCGAGTTCCTGAACTGCTATACCAACGATGCCTATACCGATGGCACACAGTGCTCCGCAGATCTGAAAAAATCGCTGGTCGATAACAACATGATCTACGGTGACGGTAGCAGCAAAGCGGGCATGATGAACCCGAGCTATCCACTCAACTATATGGAAAAACCGCTGAC
>JAIJJM010000706.1 GCA_022728415.1 Collinsella sp.
CAGGCTCTTGAGCACCTCGATCAGCGCGGGGTCCTCGGCAAAGAACGTGGCGTTTTCGATAGTGTGGATGCAGGCGACCTTGCCGTCTTTGAGCGCAGGGCGAATGTCAGCGGCGCTACGTACGTTGACCATGCGGTCGTGGTTGAGCATTGCCTGGCCGCTCATGTGCGCCATGATCTGCGCCTGGAAGCGCGCGGCGTGGGCGGTGGGAATCTCGTCGGGGACAAACGTGGCGAAGCACTGTGCCCACGGCGTGTTGCCGATCTTTGCGAGCGAGATGGCGCAGGCGTTGCCCTCGATGAGGTCGAAATCCTGCGGATGCGTTTCGTCGCCGGGGAAATAACCGTCGGTGCCGGCGGTAAAGCGCAGGTCGAGATCGAGCGTGGCCCAGCCGATGCGGTCGGCGGTGTCGCAGTGTAGGTCAAATACGGGATATGCCATGGTTCCTCCGGTTGCAGCGTTTCTTTGCAAACTGTCTTTGAATTGTATGACTAGGGTATAGTTAGCGCCATATGTTCACGGCGGCCCGCGTTGTGCGCCGCCCTTATCACGGAGGTTACCATGTCCAACCAGGGCAAGAAGGTTAAGACCCATTATCGTGGCACGCTCGACGACGGCACGCAGTTCGATAGCTCCTACGATCGCGGTGAGCCACTGGAGTTCACCTGCGGCGCCGGCCAGATGATCAAGGGCTTCGACGCCGCTGTTGTCGACATGCAGGTGGGCGAGAAGAAGACCGTGCACATTCCTGCTGCCGATGCCTACGGCGAGCACAATCCCGAGATGGTTATTACCTTCCCGGCCGAACAGGTTCCCAACATCGAGCAGATCGAGAAGGGCATGAAGCTTTTCCTGTCCACGCCAAGTGGTATGCCCGTCCCCGCCGTGGTCATCGACGTAACGTCCGAGGCCGTGACGCTCGATGCCAACCACGAGTTGGCCGGCAAGGACCTCAACTTTGATATCGAGCTCATTGAGGTCGAGGGTTAGAGTATGCCTGAGCGCTTGGTTTCGACGACATGCTTGGGAAATCTCAACGATCCGTCCTATGAACTCCTGCTTCGCCGGAAGTTGGGCGGCGTCTTTGAAGTTGACGAGCTACTGCTCGATTGGGACCAGGCTGACGTGTGCGCGTTTGGGGGCGTGACGGAGCTGGGGCGCACGATCGATGTTCGGCTGGATACTACCGATGGCGGTCGACTTGCCGATGGCGACGTGCTCGCCATTGACCGTTCGGGCATGGTACCCGTGGCGGTTGTCGTGCGCCTGCGCAGCGCCGAGGTTTATTTGGTCGAAGTCGACCGCATGGATCCGATTGCGCTCGCGCATGCGTGCTGGGAGATCGGCAACATGCATGCGCCGCTCTTCCGGGGCGACTCGGACGAGCATACCGTGCGCATGTATACGCCGTTGCAGCCTGTTTTGGGCCGCATGCTCCGGGGTGTCGAGGGTGTTCGGCTCTCGGTGGTTACCCGTGAACTCGATGCGGACCGGCGCTTTGCGTCGAGTGCGGCGGAGGTTGTCGTGAGCATGGCTCCCGACTTTACCATCGTAAAAAAGACGCGCGGCTAAGCGCACGTATGCGCAAGACGGGCTTTGAGGGGCGACCAATCAAGGTC
>JAIJJM010000707.1 GCA_022728415.1 Collinsella sp.
ATCTACAACGAGCTCATGAACAACAACGACCCCGACCTGGTCATGGCCGATTTCCGCAGCTACGTCGACGCCTGGGAGGCGCTCACCGGCAGCTATGGTGACCAGGAGACCTGGAACCGCAAGGCGCTGCTCAACACCGCCTCCTCCGGCTGGTTCTCGAGCGACCGCACCATTCGCGAGTACCGCGACGAGATCTGGCACGCGTAAAGGCGCGCGAGTTCCCTTTGCCGCACGGTATTACTCGACGGGCGCGACCGAGCGCCGCGCCCGTCGCTAACGGGTTTAGATATATCGATGACAGAAGGAGAAATCGATGAGTAAGAAAGAATGCATCGCGATGCTCCTCGCAGGAGGACAGGGCAGCCGATTGGGGGCACTGACCCAAAAGATCGCCAAGCCGGCGGTTAGCTTTGGCGGTAAGTTCCGCATTATCGACTTTTCGCTCTCCAACTGCTCCAACTCGGGCATCGACACGGTGGGCGTTCTGACGCAGTACCGTCCCTACCTACTGCATGCCTACGTGGGCTCCGGCGAGGCGTGGGATCTGGACAGCCGTGACGGCGGCGTGTCAATCCTTCCGCCGTACGAGACACAGACCGGTGGCGCCTGGTATGCGGGTACGGCCGACGCCATTACGCAGAACCTCGACTACATCAAGGCCAACGACCCCAAGTACGTCCTGATTCTTTCGGGCGACCATCTGTATCGCATGGACTACCGCAAGATGCTCAAGACGCACATTGAGAACAATGCCGACCTCACGGTAAGCGTTATGCCCGTGCCGTGGGAGGAGGCCAGCCGCTTTGGCATCCTGACCACCGACCCCGAGGACGGCCGCATCACCAAGTTTACCGAGAAGCCCGAGAAGCCCGATTCGAACCTCGCATCCATGGGCATCTACATCTTCTCGGCCGACGTGCTGATCGAGGCGCTCGAGGAGGACGCTCTGGACCAGCGCTCGAGCCACGACTTTGGCAAGGACATCATCCCCAAGCTGCTCGGCGAGGACAAGCGCCTGTATAGCTACGAGTTCCACGGCTTTTGGAAGGACGTCGGCACCATCGCCAGCTTCCACGAGACCTCGATGGACCTGCTGGGCAACAATCCCGAGTTCGATCTGTTTGACAAGAACTTCCCCATCATGTCCAACATCACCACGCGTCCGCCGCACTACATTGGTCCGGACGGCCGCCTGGATGACTGCCTGGTCTCCAACGGCTGCAAGATCTACGGCACCGCTCGCCACTCGATCCTTTCGACCGATGTCATCATCGATGAGCGCGCCGTGGTCGAGGACTCCGTGCTGCTGCCGGGCGCGCACGTTAAGAGCGGCGCGCACATCTGCCGCGCCATTTTGGGCGAGAACTCCACGGTCGAAGAGGGCGTGAAGCTCGGCTCTGTCGATACCACCAAGGATACGGCCGTCATTGGAAATGACGTCGTTATCGGGAAGGGGGAATGATCCGATGATCAATCGCAAGGCCATCGGTTATATCACCGCTAACTATTCCTCGACCTACGGCAGCGTGCTGCTCAAGGACCGTCCCATCGCGTCCGTCCCGTTTTTGGGCCGCTACCGCCTGATCGACTTTCCGCTGTCCAACATGATGAATGCT
>JAIJJM010000708.1 GCA_022728415.1 Collinsella sp.
CCTCGGGGCGACGAGCCGGGGCGCTCTTTTGGATTTCCTGGATGACGGCCTCCTTGTCCTTGCTGGCAAGCAGGCGCTCGCGGAACATGGTGTTGATCTGGCGCTCGAGCTGACGCGTGCTCCAACGAGAATCGGCGCATTCGTTCATGTACCAGGCGCGAGCATCAGGGTCGGGAATGCGCATCAACCTGCGGTAATGAGTCCAGCTCAATTCGCTACGCAGTGCGTCGCGAATTGGAAACGCAAGAAAGAACTGACGCATATTGCGAAGGTTTGCGATGCCAAAGCCTCTTCCGAAATCCGCGGTAAGCCTTCTGGAGAGGCCTGCAATCAATGCCTCTCCATATGCTGCGCGCTCCTCTCCGCCCTGTTCGTCAACAATGCTCTTGCCGATCTCCCAATACGCCTCAACCATCGCAAAGTTAACGGCGGTATAGGCCTTGTCGCGAGCGGCGTTGAGAATCGAGGAAACCTGCTTGTAAAAAACTTCTGGCACGATTGCCGATTCTCCACGGTTTACCAGTTCACCCATCACTGTCGCCCCACTTTCCTCTTGTGGAATGCATCTTTATCGCATTTAGTTTAAAGCCTCGCGCGGACACGAATTACTGTGCTGTCTGGCACCTTCGCATGGGAGCCTTGCGGTGACTAAAATGTGGCCATAGAGGCAGTTTTAGTGAACCCCGCGGGAGTGACACGCATGGATAACAACACTTTGCTGTTCCAGGACAAAGGTTCGGGTAGGTTTAAAGACGTTAAGATCTACCCCAACCGTATTGAGGTGCTCAAGAAGGGCACGTTCGGCGGCAAGCACACCGAGATTGTCTATCTTAAGGACATCACGGGGGTCAACAGGATCAAGGGCCGCGACGTTTTCCTACGTAACAGGCTGTTGACTGCTTGTGTCTTTAGCCTGAGCAGCCGTGCGAAGGCCCAGGAATTCGTCAACGTGCTCAATATGGTGATGTGACCGGGCGCCTTTGAACACAAAAAACGGGATGCAAGGAGTCGCACCTTGCATCCCGGCTGAGCTAAAACGGCGCTGCTGCATGCCGTTGGAGCTTTAGCGCTTGATCTCGATATCGTCGAGCTTGACGTCCATGGCTTCGGTCTTGGCTTCGGCGATGTCGTCGGCAAATTCCAGAGACTTCATCATGGTCTCGACGGCGTCCTTGTACTCCTCGACGTTGTCGATGCGCGCGTACACGCTGCCGCTGCCTGCTTCGGTGAAGTACTCAGTCGTCACGCCGCCCGAGTGTGTATAGGAGGCGTTGCGCCAAGTCTTGCCGTTGTACTTGACGGGGTCATTCTCGGTCCAATCAAAGTTGGCCTTCCATTTGGCCTCGTAGTCGAACGGCTCGTCAGCGTTCTTGTCAGAGTCGAAGACAGGGATGAGGCGATCGCTGGCGTGCTCGCTCTCGGTGAACTTAAGTTGGGCCCTGTCGGCGGTATCGCCTGCGACGTCCGTGATCTCGACGCCCTCGGGAACCTCGACTTTAAACCAAATGAAATCGGTCCTCATATCCACGGCTGGCTTTTCCGTGGCGCCACCGCCACTGCCGGTAGCGCCGCCACTGCCACCGCAGCCCACCAGGGCAACCGCGGCAAAGAGACT
>JAIJJM010000709.1 GCA_022728415.1 Collinsella sp.
CTGATGACCAAGTTTGAATACTGGGCTATGCCGCACAAAGATGAAAAAGTAATGCCATTCTTTGAGCAGCATAAATCGTTGTTCCGCAATCCGAAGAAATTAGCGGATGTTGTCGCCAGCCTGAACGCAGACAGCGAATATGCAGCGATCTTTGTTCCCGGTGGTCATGGTGCACTCATCGGTTTGCCAGAAAGTGAAGACGTAGCCGCCGCTCTGCAGTGGGCTATTGAAAATGACCGTTTTGTTATCTCCCTATGCCATGGTCCGGCTGCTTTTCTGGCGCTTCGCCACGGCGATAACCCACTGAACGGTTATTCCATTTGTGCATTCCCGGACGCCGCAGACAAACAAACGCCAGAGATAGGCTATATGCCGGGTCATCTCACCTGGTACTTCGGCGAAGAGCTGAAGAAAATGGGCATGAACATCATTAATGACGACATCACCGGGCGAGTACATAAGGACCGTAAAGTTCTCACCGGCGACAGTCCTTTCGCAGCGAATGCGTTGGGTAAACTGGCGGCACAGGAAATGCTGGCAGCTTACGCGGGTTAATCCCTGTTACGTTTGAATGTAAGCGCATAATCAATCGCAGCCGCGTTAGTACTCACGACGTGGCTGCGTTTTTCACGGTTAATTTATGGCGTACTGAAGCCCTATGTTAATTTCTTTGCGGTAACGTAATCCGGAACACATTATGCTTACTGAGATAGTGATACGTAGCACTTCCCCCATGTAATTCGGCAATCGCTTTGACTAAAGAAAGACCAAGTCCCTGACCTACGGAATGACGCGAATTATCTCCCCGCCAAAATCTACGGAAGAGTTTTTCAGGCTCATGAATTTTCGTTCCAGGACTGGCGATATCAATATTAAGAGAACCGTTGGTATCAAGAAAACTGGTTATCTGAATACGCGATTTTTCTGGCGAATATCGAATAGCGTTAACAATAAGATTCGATAACATTCGTTGTAGTAAAATTTTATCCGCAAAGATGTGCTGATTGCACTCGACCTTAAAGCAAATCTCTTTCTCGTCTGAAAGGTATTCAAGATAGTCCAACAAATTTTCGACTTCATTATTGAGAGAAAGCGAGTCCAGTTTCACCAAAACATTATTTTTATCTGCCCTGGCAAGAAACAGTATGTTCTCTGTTAATCGCGAAATATTTTCCAGCTCTTCAATGTTTCCGGCAATTGTTTTTTGATATTCAGCGATACTTCTGGTTTGACTGAGCGTAACCTGATTCTGACCCAGTAATGCATTAATTGGCGTTCTAAGTTCATGAGCGAGATCGTCAGCAAACTGACTTAGACGTTCAAAATCTTTGACTAAAGCTTGGTGCATTTTATTCAACGCCTGCCCAAGAGGTTTTAGTTCTCTCGGTAATGCGCTAACCTCAACAGGCTCTCGGCTATCGTTATAATTCAGCACTTCCGTTACACCACTCAACTTTTTGATCTCTCGTAACCCCGTTCTGATTAACAACGGACTTAATACTGAGCACAGTATAATGGCGACAATGCAAATTATAATGCTATTAATTTTATACTGTTCAAGCATGTTATGTCTGGCTGAAGCCAATTTAGCCACAGTAACCGTTAATGATGG
>JAIJJM010000026.1 GCA_022728415.1 Collinsella sp.
TTGAGCAGGCGTCCAAGGGCCCGCTGTCCAAGGCGACGCCGATGGTGCCGCCCGGAGGCGCCGGCATCGGCATGCATGTCATTCCGGTCGAGAAGGCCATCGATGCCGCGAGCACGTCGGTGCCGATTGAGCATATCGAGCACTGGCTCGACAAGTACGAGGGCAAGTATGCCGCCAGCACCTGCAGCTGCCGCGCGAGCCGTCGCGTGATGGGAGAGGGCTGCGCCGACGACCCGGCCGATTGGTGCATCGCCGTGGGCGATATGGCCGACTACGTGGTCGAGACCGACCGCGGGCATTACGTGACCCGCGACGAGGTCTACGACATCTTGCGCCAGGCCGAGGACAACGGCTTTGTGCACCAGATCACCAACATTGACGGCGAGAACAAGATCTTCGCCATCTGCAACTGCAACGTCAACGTGTGCTATGCCCTGCGCACCTCGCAGCTGTTCAACACGCCCAACCTGTCGCGCTCGGCCTATGTCGCCAAGGTCGAGAAGGACAAGTGCGTGGCCTGCGGTCGCTGCGTTGAGGTGTGTCCGGCCGGCGCCGCCAAGCTGGGCCAGAAGCTCTGCAGCAAAAAGGCCGGCGGACAGGTGCCCGAGTATCCGCGCCAGGAGCTGCCCGATGCCACCAAGTGGGACCACACCAAGTGGTCGCCCAACTACCGCAACGACAACCGCATCGAGACGCATGAGTCCGGCACCGCTCCCTGCAAGACGGCCTGCCCCGCGCATGTCGCCGTTCAGGGCTATTTGAAGCTCGCGGCGCAGGGCCGCTATGACGAGGCCCTGGCACTCATTAAGCGCGAGAACCCGCTGCCCGCTATCTGCGGCCGTGTGTGCAACCGCCGCTGTGAGGATGCCTGCACCCGCGGCCGTGTGGACGCCGCCGTGGCTATCGACGAGGTCAAGAAGTTCATCGCCCAGCGCGATCTGGATGCCGCGACCCGCTATGTCCCACCTGTTGTGACCCCGACGCGTGCCGGCGGCTTCGACCAGAAGATCGCCATTATCGGTGCCGGCCCGGCCGGTCTGTCCTGCGCCTTCTATCTTGCCGAGAAGGGCTACAAGCCCGTCGTGTTCGAGAAAAACGAGCGCCCGGGCGGTATGCTCACCTACGGTATTCCCAGCTTTAAGCTGGAGAAGGACGTTGTCGAGGCCGAGGTCGAGATCATTCGCCTGATGGGTGCCGAGTTCCGCTATGGCGTGGAGGTCGGTCGCGATGTGACGCTCGACGAGCTGCGCGAGCAGGGCTTTAAGGCCTTCTACGTGGCTATCGGCTGCCAAGGCGGCCGCCTTGCCGGTATTCCGGGCGAGGATGCCGAGGACGTGACCGTGGCCGTCGACTTTTTGCGCGAGGTCAACAGCGGCAAGATCGACGCACTGCCCGGCCGCACCATCGTGGTGGGCGGCGGCAACGTTGCCATCGATGTCGCACGCAACGCCTGCCGTCTGGGTTCCGAGCACGTTGAGATGTTCTGTCTGGAGAGCGAGGCCCAGATGCCCGCCAGCGAGGAGGAGCGTCGCGAGGCCGTTGAGGACGGCGCGCACATCAGCTGCGGCTGGGGCCCCAAGGAGGTTCACCTGGACGAGGCCGGTCGTGTGTGCGGCATCACCTTCAAGCGCTGCACGCGTGTCTTTGACGACGAGGGCCGGTTTGCGCCCGAATACGACGAGAACGATCTGCGCCGTGTCGATGCCGACCGCGTCGTCATGTCGATTGGCCAGTCCATTGTGTGGGGCGACCTGCTGGCCGGCTCCAAGGTGGAGCTTGGCCGCGGCCAGGGTGCTCTTGCCGACCCCCAGACCTACCAGACCGCCGAGCCCGACATCTTTGTGGGCGGCGATGTCTACACCGGCCCGAGCTTTGCCATCGATGCCATCGCCGCCGGTCACGAGGCCGCCGTCTCCATCCATCGCTTTGTGCAGCCGGGATCCACGCTCACCATCGGCCGCAACCAGCGCCGCTACACCGCGCTCGACCGCGACGATGTCGTGATCGAGAGCTACGACAACGCGAGCCGCGAGGTCGCCCACGTGGACCGCGGGCGCGAGAAGACCGCGCCGTTTAGCGAGTACGTCGAGACCTTTACCGAAGAGCAGGTGCGCGCCGAGACTGCCCGCTGCCTGGGTTGCGGCGCCTCGATCGTCGACCCCAACAAGTGTATCGGCTGCGGTCTGTGCACCACCAAGTGCGCGTTCGACGCCATCCATCTGGACCGCGACCGCCCCGAGTGCTCCACGATGGTCAAATACGAGCAAAAGCTCCCCAGCCTGGGTAAGTACGCGCTTAAGCGTGCCATCAAGATTAAATTTGGCCGCAAGTAGATAGGTTCCGCCGTTCTAACGAACGACGGAACTGCCGACGCTGCGCGGCGCCCAGGTACCCCATCTTGCCCCTCAACTGCGGCGCCGCGGGCAAAAGCCCAGCGGACGCCTTGTTTCGGGGCAACCTGGAGCACCTGGATCGCCGCTCGCTGACGTTTGGCTGACATCGCATCAACCGTTGTTGAAAGGTTTCTACCTTGCATGAATTGGGAATCGTGTATCACATTATTCGCGATGTCGAGAACGTGGCGCGCGCCAATGGCGTGCGTCGCGTTTCGAGCGTGACGTTGCTGCTGGGCGAGGTCTCCGGCGTCGTTCCCGACTTGCTGCTCGACGCTTGGCGCTGGGCGGCAGATAAAAAGTCCATCACGCTGGGTGCGGAGCTTATTGTGGAGCCCGTCGAGGCCGTGACGCATTGCGAGGCATGCGGCCGTGACTACGCGACGGTCGAGCACGGCAAGACTTGCCCCCATTGCGGCAGCGGCGAGACATACCTGCTGCAGGGCCAGGAGGTCATGATCAAGCAGATCGAGACCCCCGACGAGGATCCGGCAGGCGCTGCCCCCGACGGCCCTTCTGACGCCCCCGACGCCGTCGACGCCGCCAACCCCCTCCACATCGTCTAGCCCCTAGTCGTTGGGGACGCTCTTACATGACTAGTCAATCAAGAACGTCCCCAACGACTACTTGCGCTAGAACATAAGCTACGAAAATGTCAAGTCATGTCTGTTTAAACAAAATGGCGGCAGCATAAGCGTATGGCACTTGCTTAAAATGGTAATTAATGAACAGCCTGCTTGTATCTGCAAAATACGTGGCTTGATGAACGATGCCTTGGTTGGTAATGAGTCAAGAAGCAGCAACGTAATC
Source organism: Collinsella sp. (assembly GCA_022728415.1). The sequence goes on from JAIJJM010000026.1 coordinate 3,204, forward strand.
AACTTGTAACAAAGATAGATGTTTAAACAAAATATTCAGCCATTTGCAATTTCTTCTATAATTTCACGGTGCTTGCAGGTATACTCCTTTCATGTCGTGTAGGAATTACGTAGACAAAAAGGAGGTTATGTGATGGTAAGTATTGTTCTTGCTAGCCACGGGGACTTGGCTGCTGGAATCAAGCAGACGGGCTCGATGGTCTTTGGCGATCAGCCGTCTGTAGCCGTGGTCTCGCTCGAGCCGAGCATGGGCCCCGACGACTTCCGTGCCAAGGTCGAGGAAGCAATCGCTTCCTTCGAGGACCAGGAGCAGGTGCTCTTCCTCGTTGATCTGTGGGGCGGCACGCCGTTCAACCAGATCAGCGGGCTCATCGAGGGCCACGATTCCTGGGCTATCGTCACCGGTGTCAACCTGCCTATGCTCATCGAGGCATATTCGCAGCGCTTTGATGCAAAGAACACTGCACATGCGATCGCAAAACATCTTGTGACTGAGGCTAAGGCTGGCGTGCGCGTCAAGCCCGAGTCTCTGGAGCCCGAGGAGAAGAAGCCGGCTGCGGCCGCCGCTGCTCCTGCAGGCGCCATCCCTCCGGGAACGGTCATCGGCGACGGGCACATCAAGATTGCCCACGTCCGTATCGACACCCGTCTGCTGCATGGCCAGGTGGCCACCACGTGGACCAAGCAGATCAACCCCAACCGCATCATCATGGTCTCCGACGGCGTTGCTCACGTCGAGCTCCGCAAGACCATGATCGAGCAGGCTGCCCCTCCGGGAGTCCATGCCAACGTCGTGCCCATCAAGAAGATGGCCGAGGTCGTCAAGGATACGCGCTTTGGTGACACCAAGGCGCTGCTGCTCTTTGAGAACCCGCAGGATCTGCTCAAGGCCATCGAGGCCGGCGTCGACATCAAGGAAGTCAACATCGGTTCCATGGCTCACTCCAAGGGCAAGGTTGTCGTCACCAACGCCGTCGCCATGGGCGATGACGACGTTAAGACCCTCGAGGCCCTCAAGGCCAAGGGCGTCAAGTTCGAGGTCCGCAAGGTTCCTTCGGATTCCTCCGGGGATCTCGACGCCATGTTGAAGAAAGCTAAGGCCGAACTGGCCGCTCAAGCATAGTAAAGGAGGGTCCGATACATGTCTGCAATCACTATTCTGCTTGTTGCGATTGTCGCGTTGTTTGCCGGTATGGAAGGCATTCTGGATCAGTTCCAGTTCCATCAGCCGCTCGTGGCGTGCACGCTTATCGGTCTCGTAACCGGTCACCTTCAGGAGGGCATCCTCCTGGGCGGTTCGCTCCAGATGATGGCCCTTGGCTGGGCTAATGTCGGCGCCGCCGTCGCTCCTGATGCCGCTCTGGCCTCGGTCGCTTCTTCGATCATCATGGTGCTCGCCCTCAACGGCGGCGCCACCGATTCGGCCAAGGCCGTTACCGCCGCCATCGCCGTCGCCGTCCCGCTGTCGGTCGCCGGCCTGTTCCTGACCATGATCTGCCGTACCCTGGCTACCGCTATCGCTCACGCCATGGATGGTTGCGCCGAGAAGGGCGACTTCTCCGGCATCGAGCGCTGGCAGTATGCCGCCATCCTCATGCAGGGCCTTCGTATCGCCATTCCGGCAGTACTTCTGTGCGTCATCCCGGCCGAGGCAGTTACCAACGCGCTTAACGCTATGCCCGACTGGCTGTCCGGCGGCATGGCTGTCGGCGGCGGCATGGTCGCTTCCGTCGGTTACGCCATGGTCATCAACATGATGGCCACCAAGGAGACCTGGCCGTTCTTCATCCTCGGCTTTGTCCTTGCTGCCATCCCTCAGCTCACGCTGATCGCCCTTGGCCTCATCGGCATCTCCCTTGCCCTCATCTACCTTGGCCTTAAGGATCTGGCCAAGCAGGGTGGCGGCATGGGCGGTGGCTCCGGTGACCCGCTCGGCGACATTCTGAACGATTACGAGTAGGAGGGGAGTGATACATATGGCAGAGAACAAGATTCAGCTCACCAAGGCTGACCGCAAGAAGGTTTGCTTCCGTCATCAGTTCCTTCAGGGCTCGTGGAACTACGAGCGCATGCAGAATGGCGGCTGGTGCTTCGCAATGATCCCTGCGATCAAGAAGCTCTACACCAGCAAGGATGACCAGATTGCCGCTCTTAAGCGCCACCTGGAGTTCTATAACACCCATCCTTATGTTTCCGCCCCCGTCATTGGCGTTACCCTCGCCCTCGAGGAGGAGCGCGCCAACGGTGCTCCGATCGACGACGTCGCCATCCAGGGCGTCAAGGTCGGTATGATGGGCCCGCTCGCCGGCGTCGGCGACCCCGCATTCTGGTTCACCCTTCGCCCGATCCTGGGCGCTCTGGGCGCTTCCCTGGCCCTGTCCGGCAGCATCGCCGGTCCGTTGCTGTTCTTCTTCGCGTGGAACATCATCCGTTACGCCTTCCTGTGGTACTCGCAGGAGTTTGGCTACAAGGTCGGTTCCTCCATCGCCAAGGACCTCTCCGGCGGTCTGATGGGCAAGGTCACCGAGGGTGCTTCCATCCTGGGTATGTTCATCATCGGCGCCCTGGTCGAGCGTTGGGTGTCCATCTCCTTCACCCCGGTCGTCTCCAAGGTCACGCAGTCTGCTGGCGCCTTTATCGACTGGGCTAGCCTGCCCTCCGGTTCCAAGGGTATCAAGGAAGCACTGACGATGTATAACTCCATCGGTGCTACCGCCCTTGACCAGGTGAAGGTCACCACGCTTCAGGCTAACCTCGATCAGCTCATCCCCGGTCTTGCCGCCGTATGCCTGACCCTTTTTGTCTGCAAGCTCCTCAAGAAGAAGGTCAGCCCGATCGTCATCATCCTGGCTCTCTTCGCCGTGGGTATCATCGGTCGCGTCTGCGGCTTCATGTAAGCGCACTTCGGCTTAAGACCGAGAGTTGCTAGGCAAGGGCTTTTGAGCCATTGAAACGGACCGCACCCGGTGGGTACACTGGATGCGGTCCGATTGTTTTATCTGGAGGGCGAGGCGCGCATGGCGCAATCTCAGAACAGCAAGGTCGATCTGGCAACGCCGGCAACCTGCCTGATGGGGCTTACCAGTCACGGTAACGTAATGGTGGGCAATAAGGCGTTTGAGTACTATAACGAGCGCAATCCCGAGGACTTTATTCAGATCCCGTGGGATGAGGTCGACTATGTCGCCGCCGAGGTTTTGCGCGGCACCAAGAAGATTACGCGTTTTGCCATCTTTACTAAGGATAACGGCCACTTTACGTTTTCGACGCGTGATGACAAAGAGACGCTGCGCGCGGTCCGCAAGTACGTCGACGAGGACAAGCTCGTGCGCTCGCCCGACTTCATTGATGTAACAACCAAGGGTGCCAAGAGCATCCCCTCCCTCATCAAAGGCCTCTTCCACAAAGGCGACTAGCTCCTCATAAGTTGCGGTGAAATAGTTCCTAAATTCGACTTTAGATGCTTCTGGCAGGAACTATTCCACCGCAACTTCGTTTTGATCCGTCGCTTAGAAGCTGCGTTTTGGCCTTTTCCTCAGACTGGGATGAAGCTCCCCGTTGGACTCGATTGGGAAAATCCATCCCAGTCTAAGCACCGATTTCGGGATGTAGTTTCCGGAACGCGCACGTCTGGGAAACCGTGTCCCGTTTCGAGCGGAAATTCCGGGACACAGTTTCCCAGCGAGGTCCCATGAGGAAAGTCTGACCCAGAATTCACCTGGATAGTGGGATGTGCTTTCCGGAAGGCTATTCCGCCGCAACTTCGAAGAGCTGCTATGCACTGTATGGCTGCGACATAAATCTGCTACACTAATACAACATGCCTCCGTAGCTCAGGGGATAGAGCACCGCTCTCCTAAAGCGGGTGTCGACGGTTCGAATCCGCCCGGGGGCACCAGGGAATATGACGGCGTCGCGAGAGCGGCGCCGTTTCTGGTCTGTGGGGGCCGCCGGCGGATTCGGGCCGTCGACACCCGCGTCACCAATTTCCCCGCGGGGGGAGTTTTCGAATCCGCCCGGGGGCACCAGAGATTTGTAGAGTCCGGTACCGTAACGGTGCCGGGCTCTTTTGGTCTTGAATGCGAACGGCCTTACCGTCCTTTATTTCGTGCAGATAATGATGCCCCCAAGAGATGGAGCTCTTCGGATAAACTATACTTTTATATCGCATCAGACAATAGCCCCAGTTAATTAATGGGATAATGGGGAACTACATATGAAAGAGAATAGAGGAGCAAGGGCGGTCTTTACCCCTCACACCTCGCCAAAAGGGGAAAGGATCATCGAATGAAGAGAAAGATGATCGGCCGTGCACTCCTAGCGTTTGCGTGTTCCGTGGTGCTGCTTGCCGGCACGCTGGTGGGCTGCGGGGGTTCGGGTGCGGCAGGATCCGATGGCGAACACGAGGCAATAACCATCATGGCACCTTTCCGCAACGTCAGCGCGTTCAAGGACATGGTTGCCGAGAAGTACCCGGAGATCAACCTCGAGATCATCCCTTACAGCGGTAAGAACTACACTGCGTACGCCCAGGCATCCCTTAAAGCGGACGATATGTCGGACATCTACTTTGCGACCGTGTATGAGCCGAGCTATGAGCACGTGGGCGACAAGCTCATCGACTTGTCAGGCTATGATTTTACTGACAAATACACCGAGGCCCGCCTCCAAGACGTGACAGACAACGGTGCCATCTACATGCTGCCCACCTGCTACAGCTGTCTGGGCATTACCTACAACAAGACGCTGCTTAAAGAGCATGGCTGGGAGCTTCCCACTAACTTAAAAGAGCTCGAGGAGCTTGCATCCAAGGCCAAGGAGGCAGGCGTGAACCTCTGCCTCACCCAGATTCAGTACCCGGGCTTTGGCTTCCAGTATTGGTGCAACATCCTCGACACCAGCTTCTTCAACACCCCTGATGGTGTCCAGTGGCGTGCCGACTTCCTTGACGGCAAGGCCACGGTCGCAGGGTCTGAGGAGTTAAAGACGGCTATGGGGGACCTCGACAAGTGGCGTGACTTGGGCATGCTCAACGATGGGGGCGACCCCGTTAGTGATGATGTTACGAGGGAGGAGTTTGCCAAGGGCAACACCCTCTTCATGCTCGGCAACAATAACGACTTCTCCGACGGTGACACCACGGACGAGTTCGGCTTGATGCCCTATCTGTCAAAGGATGGCAGAGACAATGCCTTTATTCTGCAAACCACGAGCTATGTGGGTCTGAACAAGCATCTGCAGGATCCCGGCAACGAGCAAAAGCTCGAGGATGCCCTGCATGTGATGGAGGTTTTCTCGACGGTCGAGGGCATGCAAGCCTTCAACTCCTCGTACAGCGACTCCACGCTGCTGCCGCTCAAGGATTATACGCCCAAGGCCGATGGCTATTATGCGGAGATCTTGGACCAGCTCAACGAGGGCCTCACCGCTCCGTTTATATACTCTGGCTGGGAAGATCTCATCGTTCCCATCGGAAACGCAGGTCTAGACTACATCAAGGGTAAGGCCAGCTTGGCCGACTTCGAGACGGCAATCGACGACAGCCAGTCCCTCATTGTGGACAACAAGTCTCAGGTGTTCACCACGGTTACGAAGAAGCTCGATACGGACGCCTGCGCCAAGCTCGTCGGAATCTGCTTTGCCAAGGCGACGGGCAGCGACCTGGCGCTCATCTCAACCAACAAGTACTATCCCTACTCCGGCACCCGCGACGAGCTCAACGTCGACGGCGTGAGTGGTGCGCTCTTTGCCGGCGACGTTACGGACATGGAGATCTCCTCCATCGTCCCCACGGGTTGGACTGATAACATCAAGACCGTCACGCTTGCGGGCAAGCGCGTCAAGGACCTGATGGACTCCGGTTACGACCGTGCGGGCGATGGCAATGTCTACCCTTACGTGCTCGCCGCTCCGGAAGGCTTTAAGATCGACGACAACGCTACCTACAAGGTCGCCGTTGCGGGTGTGACCGATGAGATGGCCAAGGAGGGCAATCTTGAGGACAGCGGCGTGCTCGGTCTGGATGCCATGAAAGAGTACCTGAGCAAGTTTGAGACCCTATCTCCCGCGGATGTAGCTTGGAACGATTAGTGCCGAATCATAACGATAAACAAAGAGGTCTGCGTTCGCTCGTGCTCAAGCGCGCGGATGCGGACTTCTCCGCAAAGCAAGCCAAAACGGTGTTCATGGTGTTTCTCGCCATCGTCATCGCGGGTGCCTTGCTGTTCTTGAATATGTACGGTCGCTACAACGATCGCGTGCTCTACGAGGAGCGTCTCAGCCAGATGGGCGAGGTGACCACAGAGCTCTTTGACGGCCTCGACGATATCATCGACAGCAAATGGCACGCCGTTGACACGCAGGTCAACTATCTGCGCGATGAGAGCCCGCAGGATGTGGAAGCGCTCGTGTCCCTCATGGAGAGGCAGCACCGTTTGGCTAATCTTGGGGACGAGGGCACCGATATCATCATGGTTGACGACAAGGGGCGCTACTACACCCAGACGGGCCCCAAGGGGTCCATGCAGGAGATGGATCATCTGCTTGGCAATCCCGAGCGCATCAACTACGTGACCACTACGATGACGACCAACAAGACCTTGATGGTGTTTCTCGAGCGCCTTGAGCAGCCTGTTCGTCTGTCGCTCGGCGACGGCCAAGATACCAAGATCGTTTACGCCGGCCTTCTGTGCAATATGGAGGAGCTCGAGCCCTATTTCTCATGCGAGGCATATGACGGGGCGAACAACGTCATCGTTGTCGACAACGACGGCTCCAAACTCTTCAGCAGCAACAACAGCCCGATCAGGGGACACAACGCCTTCAGCGTCTTGAAGCAGATGCGGTACCTGCACGGCAGCTCCTTTGACAAGGCCGCCGCAGAGCTTGAGGCAAATGGCGTCGCTTATTCGAACGCCGTACTTGACGACGAGGAGTACTACTACGCCTTGAGTCGCATGGACAGCGCCGATTGGACGCTCGTCTTCCTGGTGCCGGCTCGCTATGTCGCGACAAATACCGTTGAGCTCGTCAACACGACGGTTAAGCTCGTCATGGGCTTTGCGTTTGCGCTCGTGACAGCATGCGCTGTGGCGATTTACATTGTCTTGCGCGCCAAGCAGCGCCAGGTGCTCGAGATCGAGCATAAGAACGCAGAGGGTCTCAAGCGCGTCAACGCCGAGCTCGACACCAAGAACGAGGAGCTTGAGTTTGCGGTGCGCGATGCCCAGGTGGCGCGCTCCCAGGCAGAGGCCTCCAACCACGCCAAGAGCGATTTTCTCGCCAACATGTCTCACGATATCCGCACGCCTATGAATGCCATCGTCGGCATTACAAATCTCATAGAGCACGGGACGACCAGCCCGGAGCAGCTTGCGGACTACATCCAGAAAATCAAGCTCTCGAGTAATCACATGCTCAGCCTTATCAACGACATCCTCGACATGAGCAAGATCGAGTCCGACAAGGTCGAATTGCAACTCGTGCCGGTGAGCTTGGCAGAGCAGATCAACCAAGTTGACAACATTATCCGTGCCCAGGCCTTGGGACGCCATCACGAGTTCCATATCTTCGTCAACGACCTGCGCCACGAGTATCTTGTCGCCGATGGTGTCAGGCTGCGGCAGACCATCCTTAACCTACTTTCCAACGCGGTCAAGTACACGCCGGACGGCGGTCAGGTCGAGCTCAGCATCACGGAGCTTAACAGCGGCGATGCCGACTATGCACGCTTGCTTTTCGAGGTGACCGACACGGGCATCGGCATGGATGAGGAGTTCCTCAAGTACATCTTTGACCCGTTCTCCCGCGCGGAGTCCTCGGGTACGAACAAAGTCCAGGGCACGGGTCTGGGCATGGCCATCGCCAAGAACATTGTCGAGCTCATGGGCGGCAGCATCGAGGTCGAGAGCACGCCGGGTAAGGGTTCGAAGTTTACGGTCGTCCTCGACTTGGCCATCGACAAGGACGCGAGCTACGACATCGGCGTGGAGCGGATGCTGCTTGTGTGCGGCGAGCAGCATCTCGAGCGCAATATCAGCATGCGCTGCGAAGAGGCCGGCATCGTCCTCGATGTTGCAAAGAGCGTTGAGGACGCATGTGCGGGCGCAGCTGCGCACATTGCAGACGTCATCCTGCTTGCAGGTTGTGTTGACGACCCTGCGCTTGGGGCGAGCATCGCGGCGCTGCGAGAGGCGGCAGGGGAGGACGGGCCGCTCGTCTTCTGCATCGACTATGCTCTGCGTGGGCAGGTCACCCAGCGTGTCGTGGCTGCCGGAGCCGATGGCTTCGTCTCGCGTCCGTTCTTCTTGGCGGAGCTCGAGGGCGTCGTGCGCCGCGTCTATGGCAGCACGGCGACGCCGACATCCGATACCTCTGTGCTTAACGGCATGCGCTTCTTGTGCGCGGAGGACAACCAGCTTAACGCAGAGATTCTTAGCGCGTTGCTCGAGATGAGCGGTGCGAGCTGTGAGGTCTGCCCCGATGGCGCAGCGATTGTCGAGCGCTTTGCCAGCGTCAAGCCCGGCGAGTTCGACGCCATCCTCATGGACATCCAGATGCCGAGGATGAATGGCTTGGAGGCGACGCGTGCCATTCGCATGGGTGCTAACCCGCTCGGTGCCGTCATTCCCATCATCGCCATGACGGCGAACGCGTTTTCCGAGGATGTGCGCAGCAGCCTGGAGGCGGGCATGACCGCGCACACCTCCAAGCCCATCGACATCAGCCTACTCGAGAAGACGATGGAGAAGCTTGTCGCCCCCCCCTCGATCCGGCGGCGATAGCTGACGAATAAGCGCCGGCAATGCGCTGGCGCTAAGGCAGGCCTCCGACGTCTACCTATATGCAAAGCGCCCGCTTGCTGGGGGAGCAAGCGGGCGCCTGTGAGCGAATATGTTTGCGGCGAGAGCTGGAATGAGCGGTGGGGTGGCGACTAGTTGGTCGTACCGGAATCGTTACCCGTGCCCGAGCTCGAGCCCGAACCTGAGCCCGAACCCGAACCCGAACCTGAGCCCGAACCCGA
>JAIJJM010000710.1 GCA_022728415.1 Collinsella sp.
TATGGACGCGGAAAGGGACACGGACGGGACGACGGACGCGCACGAGGGGGACCACACGCCCGCGGACGGTGCCGGGACGGAGGGCGAAGGCGGCAAGCCGGACACTAGGCCGGGCGACAGACTCGCGACCATCCGACGCACGCTGTGGTGGATAGGACTGGCGCTACAGCTCCCATTCGCTTTGACTCTGATCCATTTTGATACCCCTTACCTGATATTGGAGCGTATCCTATGCGCTATTCCGCCAAGACTGGCAAGCGACCCGTCATCAATCGTCGGCATTCCCGCACTTGAAACGGAATGGTGTCGAGAATTCCTGGCACTAGTCCTGGGCGCAGTTTGCTGGGTTACAGCTGGAGTAATGAGATTAGTTGCGGACAGCCCATCAAACCATGGAAAAGAAACCCTTCCTGTACGCATCTTCGCCGGAATCATCACCATCATCGTATTGATGGCCACCGGTATTACAGGACTCTTCCTCGGCATAGCGGCCTTTTAGAAGTTTCCCCGTATCTGGCAGAGGAATTCCAAATCGAAAGCACAACAGCGAATGTGTGGGCAGACGACACATCTGCCCACACATAATGCATTATGCGAGCTACCGTCTTGGCTGATCAATGAATGCAGCGAACGCCCGAGCACTCACTTCAGCTTCCTGCTTATCAGGAAGCTTGTCTGTACCGGCAGCCTTTTTTAGGATGCTTTCGCTCATTCCAATATTTGTCAAACCAAGTGCATCAAGACCGTCCGCCATTGTTGAATATGCACTCACCACATTATCTGCGCTTGATGCAAAACGTTCGTCGTAGAATCGAACGATACGATGGGTCTCACTCTGCTTAAACGTTTCACGCATAGCAGCAGAAAGAACCGTCGAACCGGATCGTTTCCTCATACTAGAAGCAATTAGCCATGCATCTGCATCCGCAAGAACGTCATCGTACCCGAATCCTTCATCTTTCCCAAGGTGCTTATAGAGCCATGCTGCCAAGTCGGCATGCTTGCCGTCACGGCGATAGGCACCCCAGATCTGCAACAAGTCGAGAGGCCAGCCACCTAAATCGCCTAGACCATATTTGGCTGGATTGTTTTCGATACCCCATGTCAGGTATCCGAGAGCAGTTGCAGCCATGTGTGCAACATCTCGAGTCGATGGCAGTTTCTCTTTAATTGAAGGCTGTGCTTCGCATACATTGGCACATACCACACGCGCCGCGTCCAAGTCGGGCGGAGTCGAAACTTCAGGAGTATATGCGTGCCACATTGCTTGTGTCCCGCTACCGCCTTCCGACCAGTATTCAGGTTTGCGGAGCCATTCCAGGATGAATTGACCGATGCTGTCCTCGTAAACCGCTACCTGGGTACCCAGAGCGGCAAGGGCTTTGCGACACTCCTGCTCCGTGACGGCGACCCATCTTAGCAGCGGATCCGTTTCTGGCGAGACGGGATCGGGATCAGGCGCAGGCACTGGCACGGCAGGCAACAGTGAAGCGCATGCTGATACCTTCCCGGAATAGGCAACACGGTCCAGATCCCAGCCCTGGCCCTTGTAATCGTCAATCTCGGTGAACTGGTCATAGACCCAACCGTCCGGGATGGGGAAGCCG
>JAIJJM010000711.1 GCA_022728415.1 Collinsella sp.
AACCGTGAGCTCGTCGATGGCCGAGATTTCCCGATCATCCGTTACTGCTCGGAGCTGTCGCGCTTCCACATTGAGCCACGCAACCTGCGCCAGTACGTATCGTCGGCAAACCGCGAGTCTTCGATGTTTGAGCAGGTGCTTGTGAGCATGCTCGGCATGGATACCTCCGATGACGAGCGCGACGCCAAGCTCGAGCGCGCTTTTAAGAAGCTGCACGACCTCACCGAGGGCGTGCACACCGCGCTACTTAAAAACCGTGTCTTTGAGTCGCTCAACGCCGTGGTCGAGGATGCTGACATCGATGCTCTCGATGAGGAGATCGCGCGTTCCGAATCCACCAAGGCTAAAAGCGATGGGGCAAGCGTCCCCTCGGTTGCCGCACACGACGAGTCGCTCGTACACCCGTCCAAGGTCATCGTCACCTCGCATAGCTCGTCTACTAACACGGGAAAATAACCGCCGTCCACCCGGCAATCCATGAAAGGTCACGCCATGTACGACTTCGAATCTCATATCGTCGATATCCCCGACTATCCCGAGCCCGGAGTCGTCTTTAAGGACATCACACCGCTCTTTGGCAATCCCGAGGCCCTGAAGGCCATGGTGGATGCCCTGGCTGAGCATTTTGCCGACATGGGCATTACCAAGGTCGTGGGACCCGAGGCCCGCGGCTTTATGGTCGGTGTTCCCGTGGCCGTCGCCCTGGGTGCCGGCTTTGTTCCCGCACGTAAGCCGGGCAAGCTGCCGCGCAAGACGGTCAGCGAGAGCTACGAGCTCGAGTATGGAACGGATTCTATCGAGATCCACGCCGATGCCATATGCTCTAAAGATACCGTGTTGATTCTGGACGACTTGGTCGCGACGGGCGGAACCGTCGAGGCAACAGGTAAACTGGTGAGAGATATGGGCGCAAAGCTTGTAGGCTATGGCTGTATCCTTGAGCTTGCGTTTCTTAACCCGCGCGAGAAGCTCACGCCTTCCCATGAGGACGTTGAGCTCTTTAGCCTGGTGACGGTGGACTAGCCGTTACCCTAGTACTGGAAAGGAAGCTCCATGCGCACAGCAAATACGCACAGAAATATGGCACGCTGCGCTGCTACGGCAACCCTCGCTTGTGTTTTGGGCTTGGGCCTCGTGGCTCCGGCCTACGCCGATACCGCATCCGACCTTGCCGCTGCTCGTACTAAACTCGAGCAGATTGGCACGCAAACCCAGCAAATTCATGATGAACTCTCCGCGCAGACGCAGGAGCTTGATCAGACTGCAGGCGAGATCACGCAAAAGCAGCAAGAGATTGCCGAAGGTCAGGCAAAGCTTTCGACCTACGTTGCCGGTGAGTACAAGACCGGCGGTCTGAGTCTCCTTCAGGTTCTGACGGGCGTCGACGATCTGGGCGACATGCTCAACCGCCTGTTCTACTACGGTAAGGTGTCCGACAAGCAGGCCCAGACCATTCAGGAGGTCAAGGACCTTAAGCAGCAGCTTACCGATAAGCAAACCGAGCAGGAGCAGAACGTCGCCGCGACGCAGAAGAAGGTCGACGAGCTCAATGCCCAGCAGGCTGATGCCCAGAGTGTCGTGAACTCCCTGGATTCACAGTTGC
>JAIJJM010000712.1 GCA_022728415.1 Collinsella sp.
ATCCTTGGTGTGCATTTCATCGGCGCTGCTGGCTCTTGTCGACGCCGACAAACAGAACTATAACGCTGTTATGGGGTTGCTGTGGCTGGTTTCTGTGGTCGGAAGCTATGAGCTTTCTCACATCGAAAACAGTTATATGACGGTATCGGCGTGATTGATACGTGACGTCTGCCCGTGGACGCGGCATATCCCTCTCGGAAAACAATGACTCCGTCATGTCCATTTCTTGGTTTGACATGTTTTCGTTTGCAGCGTCGGTGCTCACCACGGTGACCGCAGCGTTCGAGTCGCCGGGCAGGGCCTCGACCGAGGGTCTCATCCTCGGCTGAGATGTGGGCGGTACTATGGATTCTTATCGATAAGGTTCGTGATATGCGGAGATGGTAACGATGGTGACCTTAAAGGATGTCGGCGAACTGGCCGGAGTGACCGCCACCACCGCCTCCGCGGCCCTGCGAGGCAAGGATTACGTCAAGCCCGAAACCACGCAACGCGTGTGTGACGCCGCCCGCAAACTCGGCTACAAAATCAACCTGTCTGGCCGGTCCCTGCGTTCTGGGCGGTCCGATACCATCACCTTCCTTACCTCGGGCCTCGAGGGCGACTATTTCTCCCATCTGGCCATGTGTGTGGCTGAGGAAGTGCACAAGCGCGACTCGCACATGCTCATCGAACTGTCCCGGTATCTTACCGACGACAACGATCTGTCGTACACGTTTTCGGACGGCATCATCGCCATCAATGCGCCACGTGCGGTCGATATCCTGAAGCGGCACCCGGCCGTCATGCTGGAAAACTACGACACCAGCCTGCCCATCGACACCGTGAACGCGCCGAGCGACGCCGGCTCACGGGCGGCAATCGAACACCTTATCGCGCGTGGCTGTGCGCGCATCGGCATCGTCGGCGACAATCACGATCCCAACAATCCCAACATCATTCCCGGCTCGCGTGATATTCGTATGCGGGCCGCCAAGGAGACGATTCTCGCGGCCGGACTGCCGTTTGACGAGCGCCGTGATTTCATCAAATCCTCGTGGTCGATTGACGGCGGTATCGAGGCCGGGCGCGGCTTGGCCAAGAAAGGCAAGTGCAAGTACGACGGTCTGTACTGCCTGAACGACGGTATTGCGCTCGGTATTCTGCGTGGTCTGGCGGACGATGGCGTAAGTGTGCCGGGCGATGTGCGCGTTATCGGCTTCGACGGCCTGAGCCAGAGCATGTACAGCGTGCCGACTTTGACCACCGTGGCCACCGATTTCAAGGGCATGGCGGATACCGCGCTGACCTTGCTTATGCGGCGTATCGAGAACCTGGACGACGAGTTCTTCCCGCAGACCGTGAATGTGGGCTATAAGCTCATCGAGCGCGAATCCACTGCGGCGTAGAGTCTTTGGCCGTGTTGAGCTTCAATTGGGTGATTGGACTGGCACCAGCGGCTGATATCAGATATGCCGAAAGCAGCGATGATCGGATTTAAGTTGCTGGAGATGACAGGATGGATTGCTCTTTACCCCTTTCACCATCTTGCAATAATTCTTACATGTAAGAACTCTCTGTTAACATGTAAGAATTATTGCAAGATGGTGAAAGGGGATG
>JAIJJM010000713.1 GCA_022728415.1 Collinsella sp.
GTTCATGCTGTCAATCGCCGGCGCGATCATCGAAGTGCTTGCCGCCGCCCTGGTCTGGCTGCTGCTTGACGCGGTCGGCGTGTTCGACCAGCTGAACAATATCGTCTCGTCCACCGGTCTGGCCGCCGACAGCCTGAACCTGTCCAGCGTGTTCAGCCTGTCCACGGTACTGTCGGTGGTCACCATCCTGGCGATCGTCGGCGTCGTGCTGGTGACGCTCCTTGCCACCATCATCGCGTTGCTGTACAACGTGATCAGCGCGCTGGTCGGCGGCGTACATATCACTCTGGGCGACGACTGATCCAATCGAATCCCTGATACATCTCGTTACGAACCCCGCGGAGGCAACGTCCGCGGGGTTTTATATCTCATCATCGCCGGCGCAGGAAAAGACTACACCGCCGCTTCGTGGAAGCCATCCGCTCAGGCATTCAAGGAGGCCAAGGTTCGTGGCGTTGCCGCTGATTGGCGACAGCGCCACATGACCGCGTTGCCGGCGCGGGTTTGTCAGCACATGACGACGAATAATGGGGATTCCCGATGCTCGGGAGCCCCCATTATGTTGTTGATACGAAAATCACGCTCTCAAAACTCGCAGATACAGACCATTTTTGTTGAATTCGGCCCTGTATCTGCGAGTTTTGAGAGCGTGAGCTCGCGATAATCAGGCCGTGAACCTCACCGAAGCCCATGTGACCGGTGGCAACGAAACAGTCATCCGACCCTCATCAAGCGCGGCGGATAGCGGCTGCAAGGTGACGCCGTCCGGCTCGTCGGCCGTATTGGTGCGGTAGATATCGTCGCTGGGCAGCATCTGCGAGCTGGTGACGGCCGGCCGCTCCCCCAGCCCAGGCAACGATGTCAGGTCGATTGTCACATCATGGGCGTTGTGCTCGTCACGGTTGACGAGGTGGACCCGACACTCGACGAGATGATTCAGCTCGCAGCGACGTATCAGCACTTTGTGACCGATGGGAAACGCGTCGCCCTGCTCATGGCGGGACTTCCCAACAACGTATCGACGCTACTGAACCACAAGACGGTCTCGTTCCTTCGCCGCGCCCAACAATATCATCTGGGTCGCATTGCCGACTATGACGTGCGCGAGGCCCTAATTCGCACAATCCAGGAAAACGATCGCCTGGCAGATGCTGAGGGAATCGATAGAGCCGTTCGCTCGATCTCTGGTTTTCCCTTCCTATTGCAACTCGTAGGCTACCGTGCCTGGGATCTCACAAGCGATTCGAAGGAAATCTCGTCACGCGACTTTGACCTAGGAATCAAAATCGCACGCGACGAGATGGATGACCGAATCCTCGCGGCAACCTATCGGGAACTCACTGCAGAGGACAAGCGATTCCTCATCGCCATGCTCGATGACGAGGAAGAGTCCACCACCGCTGACCTTGTCGAACGCCTTAAGCGTTCGCCGCAGCAGGTCTCCCGCTACCGACGCCGCATGATAGATGCCGGCATCATTGGAGAACGCGGGCGCGGAATCGTCGCTTTTGAATTGCCATTCTTCCGCGATTATCTCGCCGCTCAATGCGTGAAATAGAAGTCAATGTGACAAAGGGGCAGTCCCTTTGTCACATT
>JAIJJM010000714.1 GCA_022728415.1 Collinsella sp.
ACCCTCGATTTCTGTGATGTTAAAAAGTGCAAGTTGAAGCCCACCTACGACTTCAAGCCCGCGAAGGAAGGAAAGTAACATGGCAGCATCCGACATGATGTCCGCCCTGATGGAGCTTTGCCAGGATAAGCACATCGACCAGCTCTATCTGATCGACCGCCTGGAGCAGTCGCTCGCCAAGAGCTATGCCGAGATCCTGCATCTTGAGTGGGGCGCCAAGGTGACCATCGACCGCACCACCGGTAAGATTTACGTTTACCGCCTGGAGCCGATCGACGATTCCATGGACGAGGAGGGCAACTTCACCGAGTTCGAGGAGATCGACGTCACCCCCAAGAACACGAGCCGCATCGCCGCCCAGCACGCCAAGGCCGAGATCAACGCCATCGTTCGCAACTCCGCCCGCGAGCAGATCTACGAGGAGTTCTCCGGCCGCATCGGTGACCTCATCAGCGGTACCGTACTGCAGTCCACGCCCGACTTCACCATCGTCAAGATCCGTGATGGCGTCGAGGCCGAGCTGCCGCATTTTGACCAGCGCCGTTACGAGAACGAGCGCAACGAGCGTCCGATGGGCGAGCGCTATCTGCATAACCAGCACATCAAGGCCGTGATCATTGACGTCCGCGACCCCAACTCCAACCTGCAGCCGGTTCGCGGCGAGCACAGCCGTCCGCCGATTGTCATCTCCCGCACCCACCCCGAGCTCATGCGTCGTCTGTTTGAGCAGGAGGTGCCCGAGATCTATGAGGGCACCGTCCAGATCAAGTCGATCGCCCGCGAGCCCGGCCAGCGCTCCAAGGTCGCCGTCCACTCGCTCGACGACCGCCTGGATCCCGTGGGCGCCTGCGTCGGCCCCAAGGGCAGCCGCGTTCGCGCCGTCGTGGGTGAGCTCCGTGGCGAGCGCGTCGACGTCATCCTGTGGGATGCCGACCCGGCCGTCTATGTCGCCAACGCCCTGTCGCCGGCCAAGGTCACCCGCGTCCTCATCGACGAGGAGAAGGCCTACGCCGGCGTCATCGTGCCCGACGACCAGCTGTCCCTCGCCATCGGCAAGGAGGGCCAGAACGCCCGCCTCGCCGCTCGTCTGACCGGCTGGCACATCGACATCAAGTCCGAGACCCTTGCCGCCGACATTCTCAAGAACGTCCCGGTTCACGAGGAGCCCGCCTCCGACCTGATCGGTGACGAGGAAGACGACGTCCGTCGCTGCGAGTACGTGTCCGAGGACGGCGTCCAGTGCCGTAACCAGGCCCGTCCCGGCTCCCGTTTCTGCGGTGTCCACGACACCGACGCCTTCGATGATGCGGAGGACCTGATCTAGCGCGCGGTGGCGCCGGGCGGGTCCCGGCGCATCTCCCACGCTCGTTCAGTCTCTAGGCACCCTAGGTGCCAGAAAGGGTAGGTGAAGTCATATGGCAAAAGTCCGTGTGTCCACCCTGGCCAAAGAGTTCGGCATGACCTCCAAGGAACTGATGGGTCATCTCGCCGAAATGAAGATTCCCGCTAAGTCCGCTTCCTCCGCCCTGGAGGACGCCTACGTCGCCATGGTCCGCAAGCAGCTCGCCCCGGTGATCGAGGCCCGTGCCCAGGA
>JAIJJM010000715.1 GCA_022728415.1 Collinsella sp.
TTGTAGGATTACGATCATGCGATAGCAAATAGCTATGCGCTATTCCTTCCCATTGCTTTCATGCATGGATTGCAGTGACCGGTTCACCTGTTTCAGGAATATGGACGCGGATTTCGACAGCGCGACATGCCGCCGGTACACCAGCGCGCATCGCGTCTCCAAAGGCGGGTCGAGCGGCAGAAAGCGGACATCGGCGGACTCGCCACCATCGAGATGATCGTCCGTGGTGACCACACACCCCAGACCACTGGTCACGAAAGGCGAGGGACCACCATTGAGCACGTTGTAGGTGGCGGAGACGTCGAATTCATCCATATCCACGCCCGCCCACAGGCCGAATTCCCTTTGCAGCCCCTCGCGATGATGGATGACCAGCGGCATATGCTTCAGATCGTTCACCGTCAGAACGCTTTTGCCGGCCAGCACGCCGTCGGCGGTGGGCACCAGGACACCCCACCGTGCCACATCCGGCAACGGCACGAAGTCATAGCGCATCACGTCCACCGGTTGAAGCAGCACCGCGAAGTCGAGCGTCCCATGCTGCAGCCGTTCCGACACGTCGGCGGCGTCCCCGTTGTGCCAGTAGAAGCGGACACCCCGGTGCGCCTCATGGGTCCGAGCCGCGGCCTTGAGCAGGAACCTGGGGACATGCCCGCCGACCGCCACCTCCCCCGACACGTCGTGCTCGTCGGATTTGAACTCGCGTTCGGTCCTGCCGACCAACGCGATGATCTCCTCCGCACGGCGGTAGAGCAGCATGCCATCCTCCGTCAACGTGACGCGCCGGCCGCCGCGCTCGAACAGCTTCTTGCCCAGTTCGCGCTCAAGCTGCGCGATCTGCTTGGACAACGTCGGCTGCGACACCATGAGCGCATCAGCCGCGCCGGTGAAGCTCTCCTCCCTGGCGACGGCAAGGAAGTACCGCAATACGCGAATATCCATCTCACACCTCTTGTAACCCATTGGCTCCATTATTCCCAAAAGTTCTGAAGACAGGGGGCCGCGCGACCGCCTTCGAGACAACGTCCGCAGCCTCTTATCTAGTTAGTGAATCTATTTCATCTAATCAACCTGATGAATGAGATTAAGGCCGTTGACGTAAGCACGCCAACGGCCTCTCATCAGTATCAATCTTTTTGGGCTACTCCAATCGCGTCAGAGCGTTAATGATAGCTTGCGTGAGTTCATTCTGCTGAGTCGCAGTGAGCTCATTGGATGTGCGTATCAAGACAGTGCCAATGACTTTATGAGATCCAGACGAAAGGATGCCACCATCCAGCGCACCGAGAAAGGTATCACGTTTCGTCACATCTTCATTAGTCTTATATGTCTCAATGGCACCGCCCGCATCGGTTCCTTTGTCGATAAGGTCATTACCGTAGACCGTCGATTGATCGACATTCTGAGATTATCTCCTTTGGCAGGCGGCGCAGGGCCACGGCCCATATCGGATACCAGCTGATACTAGCTGATAGACACTCCTGGCCGATAGTCGACACGCCGCCGGTTCCGGCCCCACTGCCGGAACCGACATGGGTATGTTCATGACCGCCGACCGCAGGAACGAACAGGCCCGTCCGCCACGGACCGCAT
>JAIJJM010000716.1 GCA_022728415.1 Collinsella sp.
GTGCATGGATGCGGCGCGCGCGGTGTGTCCCGAGGCAGCGTCGCTTGTCAGCGCCGGGCGTATTTCGTCGACGAGCAAGCATCCTACCGAGACGAACATCGTTTTTATGCTCGACACCCTCGAGCTCTATACCATCAAGCGCCGCATGCGCGCCGCACAGGCCAAGCTGCGTCAGGACCGGTCGCTCGACGATGAAGCGCGCCGCGTGCTGACGATGCAGGCGATGCAAGATTCTCAGCGCCAACGTGAGCTTCAAAAGTCGATCGGTGGTGTGGCTGATCCGTTCAATTTGATTGGTTTGGAGACGGCGGGCGCTGAGCAGGCCTAGATGTTGTGGTCAACCAGCGTATTCTCGCCTATATCCAGTCCTCTTTTTGGGTATAGACGTCCATGTGTGTGCTAAAGTATTGAGTCCTGTGGACTATGAAGGGAGAATCTGTGCCAAAAAAGACTGAGAGCACGGGTACTGGGCTGGAATCCTACGTTGCAAAGCTCATGGGCAACGGCTCAAACAGGACTTCGGTAACCGAGGACGAGATTCAGGTCGCCCTGAAGGATATCGATGTTTCTGACGAGCAGCTCACCGCGGTGTATTCCGCGCTGCGCAACAGCGGCATCCAGATTATCTCCGCGAGCGGTAACGACGACGCCCCCATGGACGTCGACGATGACGATAATGATACCGATACCGACGATTTCGATGATGACGACGAGCACGATTCCGGCTCGCTCGATGATCACGAGCTTAAGATGGCCCGTCAGGCCGACGCCGAGATGGGTTCTTCCAAGAGCAAGAAGAAGCGCACCGTGCGCACGTCCCGTTCACGCTCGCGCGTGCGTGGCATCGATGCCTCCACGGTGATGCTGACCGGCGATCCGGTCCGTATGTACCTCAAGGAGATCGGCAAGGTCGACCTGCTGACCGCCTCCGAAGAGGTCGATCTGGCCATGAAGATCGAGGCCGGTCTCGAGGCCACCGAGAAGCTCGAGGCCCACGAGGCAGGCGAGCTCGAGCTCACGCGTGCCGAGATGCGTCGTCTTACGCGCATTGAGAACGTGGGCCTCGAAGCCAAGCAGGCACTCATCAGCGCCAACCTGCGTCTGGTCGTCTCCATCGCCAAGCGCTATGTCGGCCGCGGCATGCTGTTCCTGGACCTGATCCAGGAGGGCAACCTCGGCCTGATTCGCGCCGTCGAGAAGTTCGACTACCAGAAGGGCTTTAAGTTCTCCACGTACGCCACGTGGTGGATCCGTCAGGCCATCACGCGCGCTATCGCCGACCAGGCCCGTACCATCCGTATTCCGGTTCACATGGTCGAGACCATCAACAAGCTCGTCCGCGTGCAGCGCCAGCTCCTTCAGGACCTTGGCCGCGACCCGACCCCCGAGGAGATCGGTGCCGAGATGGACATGAGCGCCGACCGCGTCCGCGAGATCCAGAAGATCTCGCAGGAGCCCGTGTCGCTCGAGACCCCCATCGGCGAGGAAGAGGATTCCCAGCTCGGCGACTTCATCGAGGACGACGCCGCCGTGGTGCCGCCCGATGCTGCCAGCTTCAGCATGCTCCAAGAGCAGCTGTCCAAGGTGCTCGA
>JAIJJM010000717.1 GCA_022728415.1 Collinsella sp.
GGTGGCCGATTACGTGGCCGTTGCCCGTGACCTGTGGGCTAAGGCGGCGTGACATGAGCAAGCTGAGAGACAAGGCCACGCGACTGTTGTTGAAGTCCGCGTGGGAAATGGCTGATGACAACGAAGATGAGCTATCCGCCGTGTTCGACGGTCAGCATGGTTTCACGGATGACTTACGTAGGCGTGCGATCGATACCCTGGAGGGTGTCGGCTGTATGCCCAGTACGCCGCCTGACAATGATGAAATGGAACGTTTGACCGCTGATAGCGGTTTCACGTTGGACGTGCTGGATAAGAGAGCGCGTGAGGTTTACGACTGCGCCTATTCCACCACGTATCAGCGTTATCAAACCGCTATCGCCATGCTTATCGATGATTTGCTGGGAGTACTGTGATGGAAGTCAGGATATCCACGGCGAAGATTCGTGAGGTGCTGGAATCGTCCGGTTGCGCCTACACTGCCGAGAATATCGCGGCCGTGCGTGCCAACATTCCACTGCATACGTCCGATCTGATTCTGGCGGCGTTGAACGCCACCGATTTGCCCGATAAGCGGTTTGCTTTGCCGCTGTTCTAAGTTCTTGCCGCCTGGCGTTTTCCCTCACTTCCGCTGGGCGGCATTCCATTTTTTTTTAATCCAATATGGTATATGATTGATACCATCTGTTAACCGTTAAGGAGGTTTATTATGGGTAAGCTGGTCGCCAATATCGATGATGATGTCAAGGCGCGTGCCGCCGCGCTCTACGATTCCATGGGCATGAGCCTGAGCACCGCAGTCAACATGTTTTTACGCCAGTCTTTGGTGGACAACGGGTTGCCGTTCAGGCCGACGCGGCACACGCCGGACGGCTATCCGGTGCCGCCTGTTCACAATGCCTACATGTTCGAGCGTTCGGAGAAGGGCCATGTGATACTGCCCGCCGATTGGAATGATTCGGAGGATAGCGTCTATGACCAGTACGCCAAGTGAACCGCGTCTGTATGACGTGTGGCTGATGTGGGTGGAGTTTCCCGACCATCCCGGTATCGGCAAGCCGCGTCCCGTGGTAATCACCGAGGTTGACGGTGATCTGGTGTCGGGCATCGTGGCGAAGATAACCGGCAACACTGATTGGGATGAGGCCGGCGACGTTCCACTGCTTGACTGGAAAGCCGAGGGACTGGCGAAGCCGTCGCTCGTGCGCTGTTCGCAACGCTTCTATTTCAACAAGAGTGAACTGTTGCGATGGTTCGGACGCCTCTCGTTAAGGGATGCCGAACATGTCAACGACGGGCTGGAAGCCACATTGGATATTCCACCGTACAAGCGAAGCGCATAGCCTTTACCATCTTCATGGCCTCATGGACTTGTTCTATGGGGCTGTTCTTATATAAACCATCATTTAGAACCGTACTATGGGCTTTCTATGGTGCGGTTTTCATATAAATCAGCATTTAGACGGGACTCTGGAGCGGTCTATTGTCCCGTCAATCGTTTTACGGGACAATACAAAGGAAGGTTTTGTCATGGAAGACAAGTTGGAGAATTTGCAGGCGTTGATTGAGAGCTCGGGACTGGGGGATGTACGCCAAAAGGTGCGGGGCATGC
>JAIJJM010000718.1 GCA_022728415.1 Collinsella sp.
GTGGCCCGCCAGATTGGCGTCAAAGACAAGTACCAGCTCACCGTCACCTCCCAAGAAAAGGACGCCATGCTCGCCGTCCTCCATACCTGCCCGGGCCAGGCCGTGCCCGCAGACGAATAGGGGCTACCGCTCAGGATTGTTGAGCATAGGTGCCTGCCCCTCGTCATAAGCGCGCAGGAGCCGTCGGAGCAAAAATGTGGTGAAGTATGGTGCGGTGAACACGTGTTCGCTGCTACCGATATTGCCGGCGGATAGTTTCACTCCGAACTGAATTTCCGGATAAGAATCCGAAGCGATTAGCGTCCGCATGGATTTGGCGGTGCCTTTTTTCGATTTCACCTCCACCGGCACCAGCCATTCGCGCGTGCGGACGAAGAAATCCTGTTCCAGTGTGGAATCCTCTTTTTTGTAGTAGTACAGGTCATAGCCGGATTTCCGTAGCGCTTCAGAGACGATGCTCTCGTACATAGCACCCTTATAGACACCAAGATTACGATTGGCCCGCAGATCATCACTGGCCTCGTCGTCAAGCATCGCTACGAACAGACCGGTATCGCCGAAATATATCTTGAACTTGTTTTCGTCATAATTGCCTTTCAACGGCAGTTCAGGATAGGACATACATCGGCAGATATTCACCATTCCCGAGGTTTCAAGCCATTCCACGCATCCTCGATAGTCTTTGAAACGCGCTCCGCTGGCAACCTTGCTGATTTGGAACTTCTTGTTTTCCTTGGCGAGTTGCACGGGAATATGGTTGAACACGTTGAGAATTCGTGCCTGATCGAGTCCTTGCGCGTATTTGCGGATATCCTCCTGGTAGTCCAAAATAAGCTGGCGCTGCAATTGCAGTGTTCCCTCGAACGTGCCAGTGCGTATATGGGAGGCGACAACCGCAGGCATGCCGCCAAGCACGCAGTAATCCATAAATGCCGTGGAGAAGACGTTCATTTCCACTTCAGAGAATGGCGTAGCATCACACAGGTGGGTGAACATGCTTTCGATGACGGCCTCATCGTATCCGCGAGCCCACAGAAATTCCTCGAAGTCCAACGATCGCATTTCGTAGTCGGTCTTATATCCCACGCTATTGCTTTCGATTTGCTTATAGCTGATGCCCAACATTGAACCGCTGCAAATCACATCATATTTGCCGTCGATTTTAAAGAACTTCAGTGCAGTGGCGATATCAGGATGGGCCTGGATTTCGTCGAAAAAGATGAGCGTATCGCCCGGAATGAACTTTTTGGCTGGGTCGATCAGGGAAATATTGCGGACGATGGTATTCGCGCCATAACCGTCCGCAGTGATTGCGCGATATTTCGGTTCCTCAACGAAGTTGATTTCCACTACCGAACGGTAGTTGTGTGCGGCAAAGTGATCGATAGTCTCTGTCTTGCCTACTTGACGAGGGCCCTTGATGATTAGCGGGGAGCGATTCGGGTCGGATTTCCATGCATTGAGATAGGCATCGGCTTTGCGTTTGAGATACATGAGGAGCCCCTTTCCGAATTACTGCTATATCAATGATTTTACACTTTCATGAGCGAGTTTTCTACCGTCTGGCACATTTCATGAGCGAGTTTTCGG
>JAIJJM010000027.1 GCA_022728415.1 Collinsella sp.
GCTCATCGCAGCGAGACTCAGTCCCTGCGCAACAAACAAAACCCTAATGGCGCGCCGTTGACCACGCATTAGAAGCCTCCCCTCGTGTCCGCAGGAATCTCTGAATAGTAAAGGATGTTGTTGGTTTCGCTATCGCGAATTTCATATTTTGCAGAGTCCCATGCAGTCTGTGTCGGCACGACACGGAACTTATCTCCTGTTTTCCGCAACGTTGTCCCTTGCCAAGGAAACACAAATGTGCTGGCATTGACTAGATGAATTCCAAATTGTCCCTCTTTCGGGTGAACAGTTGCCCTGACGCTTCCTGGGTAACGGCTTGACACAGCATCCATGATGCGCAAAGTGACTAGCTTGCACATGAACTCCCGCGCCTTGGATTCCGCTTTATCGTTCACCAATTTCTTATATTGATTCCATAAAGCATCCGGGATGACACCATTGCCGCAACTTCTCATCAATGAATAGTCTTCAGTGAAGGTATTCACATTTGCAGACATATTTGAAATCAAATACTTCACACGGTCGGTTTCACGATTCTTTTCCCACCACTTGGCAATCTCAGTGCTCACCGCGTTGAGAGTAGCCTGATATTCTTCCAATCGATCACCAATTACTGTGTCAAGCATATCAACGTACTTGAGCTCATCGGCGAGACCCATTTTTGCGATTGCGCGGCGAGCATCAGACGTGTATTGCTTATACTCTGATGCATCAATATCACAAATATCTGAATAAATTTTTCCATCAGAAATAATGACAAAAGAAGACGGAACATCCATTAGCATCTGCACAATGCTGTTGATGTAATGCAACCTCCTCAAGCAAAGCAATTCTCCGGCATCCAAATTGCGGTGTGCGACTTTCATCGGATTGGGAATCTTGAAGGGGAATGAGGGCAAAGCGAACGTCACCCCCTCTTTTGAATCACCCAACACCTGAGTCAGATACTGTTCTACCCCTAAAGATTTTCCATTACGAATCTGCTTGGATGAAAGCACTTTAGCAGCCCGGCAAACAGGCGACAAAGTATGTATATCTTTCCATCTTTTATCGATAAGTTGACGAGCGTCTTCTTCTGCTGCCGCAGCTATCGCCCGATAATCCACTTCAATGGATTGAACTTCAAACGTTGGCTTTGTTAATAAATAAGAATCCTTTTCCTTAATCTTCTCAGGCGGCGAAAGAAGTACATACCATGGATCAAAATCGCTTGGCAGCTTAACTGCGGAATCAGTCATTTGAAATCACCCCTTAACAAAAAGGGAACCCTCACTGCTGTGTTTCTGCAAGTTGGCATCCACGATATGGACACTATTTTTCAGGCTCTTGTGTTGTTTTCGTGGGTGTCGTCTCGTCGTTGAGCCGTTGATTATGAGGGTGTGAGGGGCGTTTCCTGTGGGTTTGTTTTTCGACCAAGAAAAAGAACCACAGAAAACGCCTTATGAAGAACATATTCAAACGTTTGCTCAACGTCAGGGGCATGGTCGTCGAGGACATGTCCATCGACGATTCCCCGCTGCGCGACGCTCCGGTCCTGGTGGCGCGCGTCAGGTGCAGGAAGGCCGCGTTGCGTTGCTCGCGCCGCGGGCGCAAATGCCCGAAACACGACGACGGGGGCGGCGAAAGGCGTTGGCGGCACCAGGACTTCGGCTGCTATCGGGTCGAGCTCGTGGGTCCGGCTCCGCGTGTGGAATGCCGTGTGCATGGCGTGGTGGTGTCGCGGATTCCGTGGGCGGAGCCGGGCAGCCGGTTCGCGCGCGACTTCGAGATGGAATGCACGTGGCTGATGACGGTCGCCAACAGGAAGACCGTGAGCGGTTTCCCGCATGTCGCGTGGAGGACCGCGGGCGACATCGCCGGACGGGTCGCCGGCCGGCCGGAATCCGGCATGCCATGCATGTTCGACGGGCTCACGGCGATCGGCGTGGACGAGACCAGCCACAGGAAGGGCCACACGTACATCACCGTCGTCGTCGACCACGAACGCAAGCGGGTGATCCGGGCGCACGACGGATACGGCAAACAGGTCCCCGACCTGTTCTTCGAAGAATTGACGCCGGAGCAGCGCGCCTCCATCAGGATCGTCACCGGCGACGGCGCCAGGTGGATCGACTCGTCCGTCGCCGAATACCGCCCGAACGCGGAGCGCGTGCTCGACTCATTCCACATCGTCTCCTGGATGACCGACCGCCTGGACCGGGTCAGGAAACGGTTGTGGAACCAGGCCAGGCGAGCGAAGGACAAGACAGCCGCGGAGGCGATGAAGGGCCTGAAATACGCCGTGCTCGGAAACCCCGGCGACCTGACCGAGCGCCAATCCACGGCCCTCGCCACGCTCGCCGGCGTGGATCCCAAGGACCGGCCCTACCGCTCCCGGCAGCTCAAGGAACTCCTGCACACGCTCCCGCACCAGCCCGCCGGCCAAGCCGAGGGGGGAACTCAAACGATGGATCAACCGGGCCAGCCACTCGCGCATCCCCGAGATCGTCGAACCATGCAGGAAGATCCGCAGGCGCCGGGACGACATCCTCGGAACCATCCGACTCGGCTACTCCAACGCGCGCCTGGAGGCGTTCAACAACAGGATCAAGGTCACCATACGCATGGCCTACGGCTTCCACCACGTCGACAACCTCATCGCCATGATCAAACTCAGATGCTCCGGCCTACCCATCCGATTGCCGGTCCCCGTCCTCTAACCCACGAAAACAGCAGAAGCCTCACAAAAAGACCCCACATCGTTCCGCAATATGTTGGTTTGAGGAGCGACGCGAGGTTGGTTCGCCCGTGGATGTGTGTCGAATGCCGCTATACCAGGATTGATTCAGTATCGGTCACCGTGACCAGTGGCTCGAACAAGCGCATGGTGTTGAGCGCCAACTCCTGGTTTTCCGGAGTGCTGCCGGCACAGGCATCAGCCGGCACTCGTACTGCCACACCGCTGTCGGCAGCGGCGAGCACGGTGGTGAGCACGCAACAGTCGGTGGCCACACCGCAAACCGTAATCTTCTTAGCTCCGCCGATTGCTTTAATCAACTGCGAACTCCACTTGCCGAATGTGGTGCGTTCTACCACCCGGCGCCCTTCAGCGAGCGCCGCGGTCTCATCGGTGAAGTCGTACATCGGATCATCCGGCGGTACCAAGAACTGCGGCCAGTCCTTGAAGTAGTCAATCCAAGCGTCCTTTGGCGGAATGGGCGCGACGTAGCGCGTGTAGACCACACGGTCGCCAAACGCCTTGGCCAATCTTTCGAACGGTTCGTCGGTACTGTAGTAGCTTCCGCCGGCGCAGGCCCAAGTGGACCACTTGCTTTCGGCAAATACTTTCTGGCGGTCAATGACAACCAGCCACTCGTCTTCAGCGATCATCGTGCGTTCCTTTCCCTGCAGTTATGCCGCTTGTCACTTGGTTTCAGACAGAGTCGTTTCTAACTCCGGCAGGTCTTCCTCTTGTTTGGCGATGTCCTCACGCTGGAAAATCAATGCACCAAGCAGACCGATGAGCAGCGCTATGATTACGCCAAGGTTGGCCGAGGCCCAGCTGCCGTCCTTGCCGCCGATCAGGAAGAGCAGATAGCCTTGCCAAGTCAACCAATCTGCGGCAGTGTTGACCACGAGGCCCCAACCGAGAATGGTACCGACGGCGAGGATGATGAACGACTTGACGTTCCACTTGCCGTAGCGGCCGTTCGGATCATACAGGTCGGGGGCACTGTAGTCCTTTTTGCGAAGAATCACATCGGCCACAAACATGCCCGCCCACACGGCCATGGGCACACCCAGGGTGGTTAGGAAACCTTGGAACGGGCCAATGAAGGTATCGGAGAAGAAGGTCACGTAGACCACGCCCGCCACGGTGAGCGCGGCGGTCAGCCCAGCGGCCGCCGTACGGGGTAGTTTGACGCCGAAGCTCAGGAGCGCCAGTCCATTGGAGTAGTTGTCCATGATGGATCCGGACATGAGGCCCAGCACAGCCACGAGGGTGTATGGGATGAGGTACCAAGTGGGCAGGATGGACGCCATGGCACCAATCGGGTCGTTGCCGACGTTGTCAGCGAGTTTGGCATTCGAACCAGCCAACAGCAGGCCGTAGAAGATGAGGAACACATTGGCGATGGACGCGCCGAACGTAGTCCAGAAGACGATGCCGCCATTGGACGCCTTGCGTGGCAGATATCGCGAATAGTCGGCCGCGATGTTCACCCACCCCAAGCCAAAGCCGGTCATGACGAAGAAGCAGCAGCCGAGCATGGCCGGCAGGCTGCCGGACGGGATCCGTCCGATGGCCGCGAAGTCGATGCGCCCCCAGCCGAGGATGAAGAATCCGACGGTGATCGCACCGGTCACGATGGTGATGACCTGTTGGCAACGCATGATCAAGTCATAGCCGAAGATGCCGGCGACCACCACCAGACCGACCACCACGATGGCGGAGATGAGCTTCGGCGCGGCACCGGAACCCCAGCCGAGTTTGGTGATGGTGGAAGACAGGGCAAGCACCGCAGTGGCGGTCAGGGAAATTTCCCAGCCCAGTGTGGCAATCCAGCTCAACGCAGCCGGCACTTTGGCACCTTCCACTCCGAAAGTGGCGCGGGTAATCACCATGGTCGGCGCGTTGCCGCGCTTGCCCGCTATGGAGATAATGCCCACCAGCAGGAACGATACGACCACGCCAATGATGGTCATGATGGTGGCCTGCCAGAAGGAAATACCGAATCCCAGAGCCCATGCGCCGTATGACATGGCAAACATGGAGATGTTCGCTGCGAACCAAGGCCAGAACATGCTGGCCGGTGTGCCTTTGCGCTCGTCTTCGGAAATTGTGTCGATGCCCTGCTCCTCGACAGCAAGGGCCCCTTTATCCTTACTCATTTCGTGAGGTCTCCTTTGCTCCATTGCACTTTGCAGAAAGCTCCCATGTTGGCGAGAACGTTCTTTCTGCATGATCCCGCACCATGCGGGTGCACTACCTTATGGCCATGCTCTCACGACGAGAGCAGTTCCTTCACCTCCTTTCTTGTAGGGCATGTGGCCGGCCCCCGTCGTGTCACTGCGATGGAAGCCGCCGCATTGGCGGTTCTGACCGCCTCATGGAGCACCATTCCGCGGCTCAGTTCGGCACACAGCACACCAGCGTGGCAGTCACCCGCACCATTGGTGTCGATGGCATGGGCCGGGAATCCCGAAACGAGTTCAGCATCCATATCCGGCCGGACCAGCCATGCGCCGTCCTTGCCGACACGGACGATCAACGTGGAATCCAACAGATGCGCCATCCGTTCGATCAGGACACGGAACGCGAACCGGCCGACCGGTAATCCCAGACGCTTCGCGACAATAGTCGCCTCCCGTTCATTGCACGACCAGATCGGACGGTATCTGACTACTTCGATGCTCCTATACATTGTCAAATGTGTTGGAGTGTTGGCTTTGCCCGAGGATTGAGTCCATCCACTCGATGATTTGTCGTTCGAGTTCGGGCAGATCCCGAACCCCACGTTCGATCTCGCTGACGCGGCTGGACGGCACGCCCAACGCGTCGCCGACCTGTTGCTGGGTTTTGCCGAGCGAGACGCGCACTTCCCTCAGCCTGGCCCCGCGTTCGACGGCGGGTTCGCGTCCGGCTTCGCCGTTGCGGATCGCGATGAGCGCCCGGTAGACCTCGCGGGCGATGTAGCGCTTGAGACACCGCATGATCTCGAGTTTGCCCTTTCCCTCCTTGGTTTTCCTTACCACGTAGTCCTTGGTGGGTTGGTGGTGGCTCATGCGCACCAGGGCGACGTTATACAGGGCCCGGTTGCCCTGACGGTTACCGGATCTGTTCAACCGGTGCCGGTTGGTCTTGCCGCTGGATGCAGGCAGCGGGCAGGCGCCGCAGAGCTTGGCGAACGCCGCCTCGGAGCGGATTCGTTCCGGGTTGTCGCCGCCGATGACGGCCAGTTGGGCCGCCGACATGGTGCCCATGCAGTACACGTCGAGCAGGGGACGCGCGTTCTCTTCCAGAATCTGGCGCATGCGGCACTCCAGCACATCGGCCCTGTCGTGCAGTTCGCGCCATGACGACGCCAGCGTCTTCAGCGATGAGAGCACGTTCCGCTCGACGATGCCACCGGAGGGACGGCAGGCCGCGAGCTTGCCGATCCGTCTCTTGGACGGCAGCGACCGGTACCTCTCCCTGATTCCTTCCGGAGCGGTGGTGAGCAACCCGGCAAGACAGTTCGATATGGCCGTCATGGAGGTGACGAGCTGCTCGCGTGCAGCGATCAGGTGGCGCAACGCCTCGCACCAACCGTCGGATGCCTTGGGCGTGCTGATCCCATCGCCGGCGAGCACGCTTCTGGCGGCGGCTATGGCGTCGATGGGATCGGACTTGCCGTCGCTGCGGCGCACGCTGCGTTTCGGCCGCAGCACCTCGTGCACGGTGTAGCCGGCTGCGGCGAGCCTGCGCGAGAGCGCGGCACCGTACGAGTTGGTGCCCTCGACGCCCACGCCCAGGCACAGGGCCGGGTCACCTATCATGGCGATCAGCCGTTCGTAGCCCTTCGGGTCCGCATTGAAGGTCTCGGTGTCGGTCACCCGCCCGTGTTCGTCGAGCAGGGCCAGTGTGTGGGTTGTTGAATGCGTATCCACTCCGGCGAGGATCGTTGGTATAGTCGACTTCATCGTCGGTCCTTTCATGCGTTTGTCGCGATGCCGTTGCCGATGGCTTCCGGCACAGACAGAACGTTGACGGGGCACGCTACCATGGTCTTGCTGGGAACCGATGGAGCAACCACGCTCCTATGAGGTCATGTTCCATGGCCATCGGGTCGGTGGGCGGCGCGGGACAAATCAAAAACAGGACAGGTTCCAAGGAATCGTCAGTTCCGCCCGGGGTCACCGCACCGTCCATCATCCTTCATTATCGCCGGTCAGCTAAACCGGCATAACCATTATCAACGTCAAATGTCTCATCGTTGATATGAGCCACCATCGGCGACGGGTCGAACAACGCAGTGAAGTTCCGCCCTACTGAGGTCCGCCGCATGAAAGCCCGTAATCCTTCCCCAGTGTGGTGCGCAAAGGTGTATCCGCTGATATGTACGACATCGCCGTCAGACGGGTCGATGTCATGGAAGGTGTTTTCGTCGCCGTAGGCTTCGGCACCGCGCGTCGAGATGAAGGTTCGTTCGGCCGTGGCGTCGGTCAGCGCTACGCAGAATCCGGAATCCCTGCCCACATCATCGGAGCCGATATGACGAATGCCTTCATCTTCGAAGACTTCACGAATCACGTCCGCCCAAGGACCGATGCCGAGGACGCCGGCGTGGCATGCTGCGACATCCATCTGACGTACCGCATGCAGAGTGTTGTAACTCGCTCCGACACGGGTCCCGGCCTCGTCGGCGAACACGTCCTCGCCTGGTTGGGGGATTTTTTCGACGCTCATGGTCAGGTCGACGATAACTTGCCCCAGCGAGATAACGGTTCCATATCCCATGGTTCAGCCTTCCCGCTCCCTCAAGGCGAGTAGTCCCGCCACCGTCCGGTTCACATCAAGCCGATTGTCGTCCTTGAGCCGACGTAGCACCTGGCCGACAATGGCTTGGTCGAAACCATCCGCTCCACGCCACGCACCAAGCATCGCGCCAGTAATCGCGGCGATGGTGTCGGTGTCACCGCCGAGGGAGGCCGCAAAGCACAGCGCTTCAGTGGGCCTGTCAAAAAAACGGGTTGCGATGGCGAACGCCGCAGCTACGGATTCGTTGGCCTCCACACTGGTGCCACAGTCGCGCCGGAGGATGACGGCGAATTCATCGTCGGATATGGTGCCGCCTTCGCTGATGACCCGTCCCATGAACATCTTCACGCGAGCCACGACGGACGCCTTGGCCGACCAATTGCCGCGCGTCGGCTGCGATTCCACGAACTTCAACGCCTCCTGAAGGAAATCGCGTCTCCCTTCAATGGCGAAGCTCACGGCGGCGGATACGAGCATGGTCGATTCGATGCCCTGGACCGTGTTGTGAGTCACCACGCAAGATCGCCAAGCTTCCTCGGCCAAAGACTCCCCCGGTCTAAAAGCTATGCCTACTGGAGTGGCACGCATGGCACCGCCGTTCGTGGTGCCGAATTGACCAGTATGTTCCGGAGCAACGCCATCTGTCAGTGCTTGCAACGCGGCTTTGGTGGACGGGCCAAGCAAATCCAGTGAGCCTCTCGCCTTCATTCTCGCCTCCCAGCGCAGGAGATCCTGAGCGTACGCGTCGTTGTCGATTCGGCCGCCATCCTCGATAAGACGATTGGCCAGCACGAACGCCTGTTCCGTATCGTCGGTCACCGACCCAGCCGACATATTCGGCGCGATCGGCTGCTGCGGAACAGCATCCATCAGCGAATGGATTGAACCGCCGTAATATTCGACGATCTGCATGGCGGACATACTTTGGGTAGGCATCCCAAGCGCGTCGCCGACGGCGAGACCTATCATCGCGCCACGGGCGCGTTCAGTCAGATGTTTATCGACTACCATGGTTTCCTCCGTTTTCTCCTGTGGTGATATGCAGCGTGAAGTGGCCCGGGTCGAGGAACGAACGCACGTATTCGACCAGCGCGCCGTCATCTCCGAAGTTGTGCCGTTCAGACAACAGAAACACCGTTCCCGGGGTCTTTTCCAACGTTTCGGCAATCGGGCCGAGCCTGTCGGCGGATACGTTCATATATCCGGAGGCCGTTCGAAGCCCGGCCTGTTCCATGGTTTTCAAAACGGAACCATCGATAAGACCCTCCGCACGTTCGATTACCCCACATAGCGCAGGTACGGCAGGCAAGTATGAGACCTCGTACGAGATCGGCGTCGACCTGAAAAGACGGCGACGAGCGATTTTATAGAAGCGTTCACACTCGCTCTCCCCCTCCAGCGACGAAGGACGGTCAACCAACGAGATGGACAGCAACTCTGTTGTGGTCGGCGCTCCTGAACGCAACGAGGCCGCGGTCCATCCGTCCGGCCCGCTCATGCTACCGCCATTGAACGCCACATAACTGCCCGATCCCATGCGGGTTTCAATCAGCTCCGCCCTCTTCAACTGTTCCAAGGCCCTACGCACGGTGCCGCGGGAGACTTGATACTCTTCGGCCAGACGAGTTTCGGACATGATTCTGCTCCCCGGCTTGAGTGTGCCGTTCCTGATCTGCGAGGCGAGCTCGTGCCGCAAATGTTCTGTTCGGGTGTAAGCAGTCATCTTCGACCTCCAAAACAATACTGATACAATCGGCATTGACATTGAACAACTATATACAGGATAGCACAGGTTTATACAAGTTGCGTCATCCCGGTGTCTATTTAGAAGCGCGACGCCCCTGTTGGTTCTGCAGTTCTGACAATTCACCAGCGAACACCTCGGCGGATGTCCGGTAGCCCGGCACACGCATGGGACGGTTGTCGGCCTCGTCGACGATCTTCCTGACCTCCTTCGTCATGCCCATCCGAATCTCGCAGCGTTCGGGCGAATACCGGCGGATCACGCCGTTGCGGTTCTCGTCGCCTCCCCAGCCGTCGGCCGGAGCAAAAATCGGCGAAGTACGCAGCCATGGCTCGTCACGCAATCGGGCGCGCCGGCCGAACTCGGTCCGAACACCGCCATGCGCGCCTTTCTTTTTCGCCTCGCTTGTAACCTATCTGCACTCGACATGCGCCGCGATGGGCCGTGCCCACCTCATCGGTCAACCACCATAAAACGGCGCAGTGCGAATATCGCAAAGTACCCGACCGGCATCACTATCAACCACCCCGCCCACACAAACACCCGAAGAGCCTTAAAAATCATTGGAATGATTGGGTTTTATGGTCTCACCATTTGAGACAAGTGGAGCGGACAACGGGAGTCGAACCCGCCTCTAAAGCTTGGGAAGCTTTCATTCTACCGATGAACTATGTCCGCATGCCGTATGGCCGCGCCCCACGTTCCGAACATGTCGGCGCAACGAGGCACAGGAAACCATCATATCGTCACCTGCCGACTCGCACGGCATAGGTGGGCGGAGCGATCGGCGTGCCGTTCATTTCGTTGGCCATCTGCATGAGACGCGCGATGCGGTCCTCGGTCGGTGGATGCGTGGAGAACAGGCGTGAGAAGCCGGCCATGGAGAACGGATTGGCGATCATCATCGCGGAAACGGACTGGGTGCCCGCGGTCTTGCGCATCGGCTCGGCCTGCGCGCCATGGGAGATCTTGTTCAGCGCCGAGGCGAGGGCTTCGGGGTCTCCGGTCAGCAGGCTGCCGTCTTCGTCGGCGTCGTATTCGCGCGTGCGGGAGATGGCCATCTGGATCAGGGAGGCGGCGATCGGCGCGAGAATCATGCTCAGCAGCGCGCCGATCAGGCCGAGTCCGCCGGAATCGTTGCGATCATCGCTCCGGTCGTCGCCGAAGTACATCAGGGAGTAGCCCAGGTAGGAGATGACGGTGGCCATGGCGGAGGCGATGGCGGAGGTCAGGATGTCACGGTTGTACACGTGCATGAGTTCATGGCCCAGCACGCCGCGCAATTCGCGGGCGTTGAGTATCTGGAGGATTCCTTGGGTGCAGCATACGGCCGCATGCCGTTCGTTGCGTCCGGTGGCGAAGGCGTTCGGGCTCATGGTGGGGGCGATGTAGATGCGCGGCATGGGCTTGCCGGCCTTGGCGCTCAGTTCGCGCACGATCTGGTAGATTTCGGGGGCTTCCCGTTCGCTGACCTCCCGCGCGCCCATGGAGGCAATGGCGAGTTTGTCGGAAAACCAGTAGGTGCCGAACGTGGTGACCAGTCCGATGATGATATAGACACCCAACGTCTGCCTGCTGCCGCCCGTGGCCCACCAGATGAGCATGATGACGGCCCACATCAGGGTAAAGAGCAACGTCGTTTTCAGGCCGTTGAAGTGGCCGTGCACCCGTACTTTGGCATCCATACTGCACACACTAAAGTCGCAGGCTGAATGATTGCTGGATATGCGCCAAGCGCAATGTCCCATATTCGCCCGGCCTGTCCGGCCCCGAGCCCGGCCGCGTCCGCACGGGGCGCGGGTACGGACGAATGCCGGACGGGCGGGGACGGGCCGTCAGGCGTGGGCGAGCTCGCGCATCTGCTCGGGATCGATGACCTTCTTGTGTTCGCGGCCTTCCTTGGCGCCCTCGGCGCGCTCGAAGGCATCGACCTTCTTCCAGCCGGCGAAGTCGATCGGGCGGACGCCGCGCCCGGCCAGCAGGCGGTCGATGGAGTCGGGGTCACGGTCTTGCGCCACACGGCCGCCCTCGGCGGCACTTGCCAGATCTTCAAGCATGTTGGTCACGATGGCCAGCGCATCGGATTTGGTGGAACCGATCAGACCCACCGGTCCGCGCTTGGCCCAACCGGTGGCGTACAGCCGTTCGCGCACGTCGCCGCCGTCGGCATCGGCGGTGATGCGGCCGTCGCCGTTGGCGTTGGCCAGGTGGGCGCCATGCTCGTCGTAGGCGATGCCGGGGGCTTCGGCGGGCCGGTAGCCGATGGCATGGTAGACGGCCTCGACCGGGTAGTCCGTGAACTCGCCGGTGCGGTGCATCCTGCCATCGGCGCCGGTCTCGGTACGTTCCACGCGGATGGCCTTGACCTTGCCGTCCTCGCCGAGGATCTCGGTGGGGGCGGAGTTGAAGTGCACGTAATACCTGCGGTCGGCCGGATTGCCTTCGAAGTCGACGTCGCCATCGTCCTGCATGTCTTCGGCCATCTCGCGGATGGCGAACAGTTCCTCGACCATCTGACGGGTGAGCTTGTCCTTGCCGGCCACCTCGATGGTTTCGTCGTCCAGGTCAAAGTCGTCTTCGTTGATGATGAGCTGCACGCCGGGCAGCTTCTCCATCTCGCGCAGTTCCTGCACGCTGAACTTGGCCTGGGCCACGCCACGACGGATGAACAGGTGCAGCACCTTGGCCTTGTTGCGGCCGATGCCCTCGTACACGTTGTCGGGAATGTCGGTTCTGGCCTTGAGGTCGTCGGCGTCGCGCATGAGCTCGCGGGCCACATCCATGGCCACGTTGCCGCCGCCGATCACGGCGACGTTCTCGGCCGTCAGCGGCCATTCGCGGGCACCGGTGGGGTA
>JAIJJM010000719.1 GCA_022728415.1 Collinsella sp.
CTATGAGTTGCGGTGAAATAGTTCCTAGATGGGCCCGACGGGCGGTCAGCCAGGAACTATTTCACCGCAACTGCTCTTTTGATCCCCTAGGGTTCAATATGTGCGGGGGAGTTGTGGAGTTGTGCAGGCAGACGAGGTTTTTCTGGAAATACGCACCCGATGCGCGTATAGTACCGATTGTTTTGTCGGCTCCTGCTGCGTCGAGTCCAAACCGCGAAATGCCATGAGCGGGGCGGATGCAGCCAGGAGGCACGAGGACAACCCACCGTGGCCACGCCCCGTGCTTAAAACCCCAAGAAGGAGTGAACAATGGCAGAAGAGAAGTATGTGCCGCGTCTGAAGACCAAGTACAACAACGAGGTCAAGCAGCAGCTTCAGGAAAAGTTCCAGTACGAGAACGTCATGATGATCCCCAAGTTTGAGAAGATCGTCGTGAACATGGGTGTCGGCGAGGCCGCTACCGATTCCAAGGCCATCGACGGTGCCGTGCGCGACCTGCGCGCCATCACCGGCCAGCAGCCGATGATCACCCGCGCCCGCAAGTCCATCGCTACCTTCCGCCTGCGCGCTGGTATGCCGATCGGCTGCAAGGTTACCCTGCGTGGCGACCGTATGTGGGAGTTCTTCGATCGTCTGACCTCCGTCGCGATCCCCCGTATCCGCGACTTCCGCGGCATCTCCGCCAAGAGCTTCGACGGCCGTGGTAACTTCTCCATGGGCGTTACCGAGCAGCTCATCTTCCCCGAGATCGACTTCGACTCCGTCGATCACCAGCGTGGTATGGATATCACCTTCGTGACCACCGCCAACACCGATGAGGAGGCCAAGGCCCTTCTGGACGCCTTCGGTTTCCCGTTCAAGAAATAGGTTCACCTGCCCTAAAAGCGCCGTTTCCAAAAGGGGACGGCGTTTGGGGCGAACAATACTCTATGTGAGGAGGATATAAGTGGCTAAGACATCGATGATCGTCAAGTGCAATCGCAAGCAGAAGTTCTCTACTCGTGAGTACACGCGCTGCCAGCGCTGCGGCCGTCCGCACTCTGTGTACCGCAAGTTCGGCCTGTGCCGTGTCTGCTTCCGCGAGCTTGCACTCAAGGGCGAGCTTCCCGGCGTTAAGAAGGCCAGCTGGTAAGTCACTACCAGCGTTTCAAGCATCCGTTTGGAACAGGGAAAACGCGCTAGTTAGGCTTTGCCGTTAAGGGCGGCGAAGAACCAAGAGCACGTGTTCATCAAGAACGAAGGAGAATCTGTATGAACCTTACAGACCCGATCGCAGATATGCTTACGCGCATCCGTAACGCTAACTCTGTGAACAAGGCCACGGTCTCCATGCCGAGCAGCAAGAAACTCGTCGAGATCGCTCGTGTTCTGCACGAGGAGGGCTACATCGAGGGCTACGATGTCGAGGACACCGTTCCCCAGAAGACTCTGCACATCACGCTTAAGTATGGTCCCAAGAAGGCTAAGATCATCAACGGCATCCGCCGCATTTCCAAGCCGGGCCTGCGTAAGTACACCGGCGTTGCCGACATGCCCCGCGTCCGCGGTGGCCTTGGTACCGCCATTATTTCCACCAGCCATGGCG
>JAIJJM010000720.1 GCA_022728415.1 Collinsella sp.
TGTTTAGGGCCGGGGAGAGTCGGGCTAAGACTACGAAAGCCCGCTCCCCTGCGACCACTTTTATCATAGGAGTGTGGAAGCGCTTTTCCATCAATTGCGATGACGTCTTTATCATTTGATGAATGGCAATCTCGCATCCAGTTAATAAAGCATTCGTGAAATTATACTGAACGGATACAAGACATAACTCTAATTATGGTGCCGTGAACAGAATTACCATTTTCAAAATTACGATATTATTTGCAGTAATTATGTTATTAATCATTGTGATATTTCCATCTCTGTGATTAATACCGGATAAGCATTTAATTGCAGAGTTTGCACGAAATTATCGCAGATAACTGGCAATAACAATAACCCATCAGCCCGCTGCTGTAATACCTCCATTCGTTCTACTGATTCAACATTAACAACCAAACCAAGGGCATTTAGCGATTTAAGGATCTCCAGATGTTCACTCATCCAGCGCAGAGAAAAAGGATCATCACCAATTATAAAAACAGGCCCCCAGCCGGTTAATAACTGGCGTTTCATTACGGAGCCAGGATGAAGTCGAGTACATATTACAGGAAATACCCCCTGTTGCGATGGTTCCGATGATGTGGATAATTCAGAAATATTTTCCATTGTTAGTGAAGAATTAACATCCATTAATAATGGTGAAACAACCTCACTTTCCTTGCTAGTAATGGCTGCACTAATCTGAAAGGAAAATAACAATATTATTACGTATAAACTTATTTTTAACATAACACATTCAATCCGTTTATTCATGTTATAGAATAATAATGCTATAAATCATCATTAATGTTCAATTATTTAATCACACAATTTAAAAAATCATCGACCAATGTGAATTGGCAATGTACCACTCAAGTTAAAATCACTGAATATTTTATCAATTTCTCTTGCAGTTTCTATATATTTAACCTCTTTCGTACTTGCATTATAAATAGCCCAAGCCTCGGGATGGGATGTTCCACCAAACCTTACAAAAAAACTTGATTTCATATTATTATATAAATTAACATCAGGAAAAGGATCTTCTCCAAAATTAGTAGTATTAAATAATGAAAGTTCGTATCGCTTAGAAAATTCTGTTGGTAGGATAGCTTCACTGCCATCAATAGCATTCATCCAGAGTTTGT
Source organism: Collinsella sp. (assembly GCA_022728415.1). The sequence continues at coordinate 1,149 of JAIJJM010000720.1, forward strand.
TACCATTATATTCCAACAATAATCTCTGTTTTGCATGTGTCTTATCTCGTTCTTTAACGACAGCGAATACCTTTTTAACAACTTGCTGTGCGGATGGTCCTATTGTATTACCAAAAGCTGGCAACCCGATTTTGCCATAAACACTCTCCTGAATGAAATAAATATCCGTTTTATCGGCCTCGACAATATCTACCATTTATCCCTCCAAACAAGACCTGACTCCAGGACAAGAGCATAGTGTGTAGTAAACACTTCATGCTCTTGCCCTGACCATTGAAATAACAACTTTCGTTTGTTTACTGTACCAGGGCAAGATTACGAAAGCCCGCTCCCCGCAAGGACTGACGCCAGGTAGTTTCTGTCCATGGCTGCTTTTCGCATCTTACGTCTTAACCCTGCCTTGAATACCTTATCATTCGTCAAAATATTAATAGC
>JAIJJM010000721.1 GCA_022728415.1 Collinsella sp.
TCGACAAATCGCAGTATTCACATTCGGGTTCGCAGCGCGCGAGCTCGTCACGCACCTCGGCGGTAAACGACATGCAGGCCTATGCTTTCGTGTTGGCGCGCGACAGGTCGCGATGGGAAATGCTCACGTGATACTGGGCGCCTTCCAGATAACGTGCCGTGGCCTCGGCGATGGCAACGCTGCGGTGCTGGCCGCCCGTGCAACCGATGGCAATGGAAAGCTGCGGCTTGCCCTCCGCGATATAGCCGGGCATGACCGTATCGAGTAGCTGCGTCCAGGCCTTCCAGAACTCCTGGGTCTTGGGATGGTCCAGAACAAAGTCGGAGACTTTCTTATCGAGACCGGTCATCGTGCGCATCTCGGGATCGTAGAACGGATTGGGCAGGAAGCGGACGTCGATCATAATGTCCGCCTCGACGGGCATGCCGTGCTTAAAGCCAAACGAGAACACGTGAACGTCCATGAGCTGCTGGTCGGACAACTCGGAGAACGCCATACGCAGCTTGTTGCGCAGGGCAGAGGTGCGCAGGCGGCTCGTGTCGATGATCATATCGGCTCGATCGCGCACGCCCTGTAGCTGCAGACGTTCACGCTGAATGGCATCGGCCGTCGTCTCCCCCGGCTTGGCAATGGGATGACGGCGGCGATTTTCGCTGTAGCGACGAATCAGCACCTCGTCAGAGGCCTCGAGAAACACGATGTCGCAGCTCATCTCGCGCTCTTCGAGCGCGGCGACCGCATCGAGCAGCTCATCGAACAAGCCCTGGCTGCGCAGGTCGCAGGTGACGGCAAGATGCCTGCCCACGCCCGTATTGATGCCGACGAGCTCGGCAAGCTGGGCGATGAGACGCGGAGGCAAGTTGTCGATGCAAAAATAGCCCATGTCCTCGAACACATGCATGGCCTGTGTGCGGCCCGATCCGGACATCCCGGTGATGATGACGATATCGGGGATACGCTCCGAGCGCTCCGCCGCATCCATGGCATCTCCCTTTTGCATGTGCTGCCTCCTAAAAACAAGCGCGGGACCCAGCAACCCGGATCCCGCGCGGTCAATTGCCTTTATTGAGTATACCGCCCCGAGCGGATACGAGGTCCGTCTTACGCCTCAAGCGCGGCTTTGAACCAACTCGTAATACTCGTGGGGTGCGTAATGGCGGTGCCCACGACAACGGCCCAGGCGCCTGCATCAATCGCGGCACGGGCCTCCTCGGGCGTATGTACGCGGCCCTCGCAGATGATGGGAAGGCCGGGAAACTCCTCGGTCGCCTGGCGCAGGAGCGGCAGATCGGGACCGTCGGCCATGGTGCAATCGATAGCGGCAACACCATGAGAAAGCGTGGTGGATACCAGGTCGAAGCCCATATCAACCGCACGGCGAATGTCCTCGATGGTGGCACAATCCGCCATCAGGAGCACACCCTCCTCGTGCAGCGGGCGGAAGGTATCCTCGACCGACTTGCCATCGGGGCGCGGACGATCGGTGGCGTCGATCGCCACGATATCGGCGCCCGCGGCAACGCAGGCGCGAGCGTGACGCAGCGTCGGCGTGATATAAACGCCCTCGTGCCCATCCTTCCAC
>JAIJJM010000722.1 GCA_022728415.1 Collinsella sp.
GCCTCGAGGTCTGAGCTGCGTCACCGCCGCAGTCGGGACGCCCCCACGCCATGCGGGCCAACGACACGTCGGACAGACACCGGCTGGTCAGGCGACTCGACGGGCCTACCTACCAAGATAATCTCCAAAAGCGCTTGGAGATATGCTCGCCATGGCATATGTCCCGTTCGGACCCCTTCTGGCCTCAATCCCACCGGGCTCACCCCTTAACCCCGGTCTCCCCTCCGATGCCGTTGACGAACCACTTTTCCGTCAACGCAAACAGGGCCAGCAGGGGAACGACGACGATTGCGCTGGCTGCCATTACCAAGCCCCAATTTGTACCATAGGCGCCCCCCTCGATAAAGAAGGCCCTCAACCCTTGCGAGACGAGATAGCGTGATGGGTCGTTCGTAATCAAGGACGGCCACATATAGTTGTTGTAGGCAGAGATGAAGCTCATCAATCCGAGCGTGACGAAAGAGGACTTTGTGAGCGGGCAGACGATATGCCACAGGATCTCCCAATGCCTCGATCCGTCCATTCGCGCCGCCTCTACGAGGCTTTTCGGAATCTGCATAAAGCCCTGCCGAAGCAAGAAGACGCCAAAGGTCGATACCGTGCCCGAGATTATCAACCCCGTAAAGGTGTTCAGGAGATTCAGGTGAGAAAGGATAATATAGGATGGGATATACGTTGCCGCCACGGGCAGCATATACGTCGCCATGACAGTGACGAAGATGCCGTTCTTCCCTCGGAAATCCATGAACACCAATGCGTAGGCGAGCATGGCGGATGTAAAGACCTGCAAGGCAACGATCAGCAGCGAAATCCAAGTGGTGTTGAAGATGTAGGCCGGAATGGGCGAAGCCGTTATAACGCCGACGATGTTGCCAAAATCAACATGGCTCGGGAGAAAGGAAACCGATCTCATGACCTCCTCGCTCGGTTTCAACGAGCTGCAGACCATCCATATAAACGGAAGTGCCGTCAAGGCAGAGAAAAACGTCAAGAATAAGACGCGGAGTCCCAAGAAGGACAGCCTTTTTAAACCCTGATTACTCATAGTTCACCCACTTTTTAGAGTATCTAAACTGGAAAATCGAAAGCGCCACCGTGATGATCATCATGATGACAGCGATCGCCGACGCCTTTCCCATCGAGAATTCTTGGAATCCCAGCTGATAGTACATATACAGCAGGGTCCTCGTGGAGCCGGCAGGGCCTCCCTGTGTCAAGATCTGAATCTGGTCATATGCCTGCAAAGAATTGATCATCGTGATGATGGTCAAAAAGAACGTCGTGGGGGAGATCGAAGGCAGCGTGATATCAAAGAATTGGCGGACTCCACGGGCCCCGTCGATGGAGCTGGCCTCATACAGATCTCTCGGCACCTTCTCCAGTGCAGAGAGGTAGAAGATCATGGCATATCCGAGCGACTTCCATATCGTCACGATGATGACGGATAGCATTGCGGTATCCGACGACGAAATCCACTGCAATCCGGGAAGATGGAAGACATTCAGTATTTGGTTGGCAAGGCCGTTGTCTGGCTGAAAAATCCACGTCCATACAATAGAAATGGCGACCGTCGGCGTGACCC
>JAIJJM010000723.1 GCA_022728415.1 Collinsella sp.
AATCATGTGAATCATCACGCAAAGGAGCATGACGTGAACTATCTGGAAATCATCAACCGCCGCCGCAGCGTCTATACCCTCACCGACCGTCTGCCCATCGGCGAAAACGAACTCGTCGGAATCGTCGAAGAGACCGTCGTCGCCACGCCGTCCCCCTTCAACATGCAGAGCGGCCGCGCCGTGATTCTGTTGGGGGAGCAGCACAAGCTTCTATGGGACACTATCGTATACGACACGCTTAAGGCCATCGTGCCGGAAGACGCCTTCGAGACCACGGCCGCCAAACTATCTGGTTTCGCCGCAGGCGCCGGCACCATACTCTTCCTTGAGGACCAGGACGCGGTTGATGGCCTTAAGGAACGGTTCCCGACCTACGACGCCGCGTTCGACGGGTTCGCCGCGCATGCCCTTGGCATGATTGAGGTCAACGTCTGGAATGCGCTTGCCGAACAGGGCATTGGTGCTAATCTGCAACATTACAATCCGCTTATCGACGACATGGTGGAATCCCGTTGGGGCATCCCGGCCTCCTGGATGCTCGCGTCCGAAATGGTTTTCGGCGGCATCGCCCGTCCCGCCGGTCCGATCGAGAAGTTGCCGGCCGGCGAACGTGTCCGCGTGATTCAATGATCATGGACGACTCGTCACCTGCCCCATGCCCGTCCGGGCTCGGCATGGGTGACGGTTTTCGCGGAATTGCGGTGGCGGCGCCCGAGGGGTCCCGTTACCGCATGCGATAGGCCTTTGCGATCCGGGAAGGCGATCGGGGTCACCGGCATGGCCATGGGCGCCGGACGATGAGGATCCGGGACCTGCGCCATCCTGTTCACAGGATCGGCGGGCTGGCGCATGGGGCATATGAATGAAAGGCATGCGCAAGGATCCATCTTCCCGAGCCGGACGGGGTGCATATGCCGTCCAATGTGGCATAGGGAACGCTATCCGCCCTCAACATGCCCAAAGCATGGGCATGACTCGCAAAGGCACGGGAAGAATCGGCGCGGGTGAACCGCCGCGTCGGCGGGATCGCCGTATGGCCGGCGACCCTGCCGTCCGCGACGCGGCCCATCGGATCGAATCCGGCCTCGCCGTGAAGCGGGCGGACCGCGTCGCGCGTCCCGGGAATCAGCATGCCGACGGCGTACCGGGAACGCAGCAGAGTACGCAACGTGTCCACGTCGTTGGGTGACGTATCCCGAATCGGTGCGCGGATACGCGGCGGCCTTCATCCCATACGGGCGCCGCAACGCCGTCGGCGTCCGCTCCGCGGTCGGTCCGTGACGGTGATTCATGGCCTTCCAGGCCGGCCAGGCCGAACGGTTCCATACGCTCCCGACGGCGTTCGATATGATCGATGACGATGGCGGGATCCTTCGCGTCCTCGGACACCGTCCGCGCATGGGACCCGTCCCCGAACCGATCGCCTTGCAACGTCCACGAGCCCAAGGGAGCCATCAGCCCGCCGGAACGGGGCGGGCGTGCGTGGATTGGCAACGGTGTGTTGGACAGGTTCTTAGAGGACGAGTCCCTGTTCGGTGAATTCCTTCGGACTCCGGTATCCGAGGGTGGAGTGGAGTCTTTG
>JAIJJM010000724.1 GCA_022728415.1 Collinsella sp.
GTTGCCATCTCGGTAGCCCTGGAGGATTACGACAAACACGACGTCAAGGCGGCCAAGATCGCCGGCATCGTCCTGACCGCGGCACTTGCCGCACAGGGAGCGTGATGCCCGTGATCGAAACGGTTACTCGAGGCGCGCCGCGGCCAATGAGCTAGCGGCAACGCGCCACACGGCCCCAGCGGCCACACATTTGGTACTACACACATCGTTGAGCGAATAGTTATGTTAGGAGCAGGAATGGAACAGAGGGTCCTCGGGGGAAGATACCTCCTCAAGGATAAGGTGGGAACGGGCGGCATGGCGACCGTCTTCCGTGCGCAGGATCAGGTCCTCGACCGCACGGTCGCCGTCAAGATCATGCTGCCGCAGTATGCCGGCGACGCCACCTTCGCCGCCCGCTTTAAGCAGGAGGCCCAGGCAGCAGCCGGCCTGTCTTCCCCCTATATCGTGGGCGTCTACGACTGGGGCAAGGATGGCGACACCTATTACATCGTCATGGAATACCTGCGCGGCACCGACCTCAAGAGCGGCATCAAGAGCCACGGCGCCCTCGATCCCAAAAAGGTCGCGCAGATCGGCTCGCAGATCAGCTCCGCGCTTTCGGTCGCCCACAAGCACGAGATCATCCACCGCGACATTAAGCCGCAGAACATCATGGTGCTGCCCGACGGCAACATCAAGGTGATGGACTTTGGCATCGCGCGCGCCAAGAACAGCCACCTCACGCAGGACAACAACGTGCTGGGCACCGCCCACTACGTAAGCCCCGAGCAGACCCGCGGTCAGGACCTCGGCCCCACCTCGGATATCTACTCGCTGGGTGTAGTCATGTACGAGTGCGCCACCGGCCGCGTGCCCTTCGACGGCGACGACGCCATCTCGGTCGCGCTCAAGCAGGTCAACGAGCTCCCCATCCCGCCGAGTCAGATCAACTCCGGCGTCGATGCCGACCTGGAGCGTATCATCCTCAAGTGCATGGAGAAGGACCCGGCAAACCGCTTCCAGACGGCCGACGAGCTGCGCCAGGTGCTCAACAGCTACCTGTCCGGCCGTGCCGTCAACGTCTCGGAGCCCACGCGCATCATCGGTGCCGCCGGCGACCTGGGTGCTACCAAGACCCGCGAGCTTTCCGACTCAACGCGCGCTATGGTTCGTCCCGTCTCGGGCGTGAGCGGTCAGAACACCACCCGTAGCGCTGTCTCGGGCTCCACGGGCTCCTACGAGGTCGAGAAGCCTAAGTCCAACAAGAACAAGATCATCGCCGCCGTGATTGCCGCCGTCGCCGTGATTGGCGTTGTGGTGGCCTTTGCCACGGGCATGTTCAGTGGCGAACAGGTCACGGTGCCCGACGTGCTGGGCAAGGACCAGGAAACCGCTATTGAGCTGATCAAGAAAGCCGGCCTTGAGGTTGGCTCTGTCGACCAGAGCTACAACGACGATGTCGATGAGGGAAAGGTCGCCGAGCAGACCCCCAACGGCAACACCAAGAAGGCCAAGGGCACGAGGGTGAACCTGGTAATCTCCAAGGGCCCTAAGCCCTCCGAGAAGGTTGAGGTTCCGCAGCTCATCGGCCTGACCAAGG
>JAIJJM010000725.1 GCA_022728415.1 Collinsella sp.
GCATAAACTCAATCTTCACCATTGGTTCTTCTCGACCGATCTGTCGAGCTATCTGCGCGGCGGTCGCATTTCGGCCGCGAGCGCGATCATCGGCACGGCGCTCAAGATTTGCCCGCTTATGACCGTCGATTGCGAAGGCAGGCTGTCGCCACGTGAGAAGATCCGCACTAAGAAGCGCGCGATTTCCGAGATGGCTAAGACCATGATGGCACACGTGCAGGACGGAGCGGATTATTCGGGTAAGTGCATCTTGTCCCATTCGGCGTGCCGCGGGGATGCCGAGGCCGTTGCGGCACTGATTGAGAAACAGGTTCCGCAGCTCAAAGGTAAGATCGAGATCAACAATATCGGTGCTCTGATCGGTTCGCACACCGGACCTGGTACGGTGGCGCTCTTCTTTATGGGTGACAAGCGCGTGGATTAATTTGCTCCATCACGTCGCTGCATGATTGCTCAAATGAAAACGGCCCGCCTCACGTTTGTGGGGCGGGCCTTGCTGTTGGGGCTAGCGTTTCTTGCCGCGGAGGAAGAAGCCGTGGAGCGATGGCTTGAGGCCGCGGTTGGCGCGGCGCTCCTCAACGCGCTCGTGGATTGATGCGACGCGCTCGATAACCTCATCGGGAATCGGCACGTCAGGATTCATGTTCTCGACCTGACTGACCTCGGCGGCGGCGACCTGGTCGATAATGGGCACATCGTCGTGCGAGATGACGGGCGTGGCGTCTTCCTTCATTTTGCGGTAGCGCTGCATCATGTCGGTCTGCAGCTGCTGGGCCGAAGGCGGTGTCCAGATGATGGCGTTGGCACCGGCGGCGATGGTCTCGCGGATGCTCTCGGGTGTTTTGCCGCCCGGTGCGATAAGCGGCAGGTTGGGATAGTGCTCGCGCAGTTCACGTAGAACCTGCGGCGTGTTCTTGCCGGCCGCGATGTTGAGGACCTTGGCTCCGGCGCGCACCTTGGCATGCGCATCATCGTCGCAACGTACGACTGTGGCGATGACGGGGATGTCGGTGATGTTGGTGATGTGCTCGACCATCTCGGCGGTGGCGGGGGAGTTGACCACGCAGCCCGCCGCGCCCTGCATCTCGGAGACAGCTGCCATCTGTACGGAGCGCTTGCCGGTGGTGGTCCCGCCGCCCACGCCGACAAAGACTGGGCACTCGGCAACGGTCAGCAGTGCCTGCGTAATGGCCGGCTGTGGCGTGAAGGGGTAAACGGCAAAGACGGCATCTGCGTTGGAGTTGCGGATGACCGCGACGTCGGTGGTGTAGATAAGCGACTTGATGCGACGACCGAAGAGCGTAAAGCCGCTGGCCTCCTCGATCTCGTCGGGCATGCGGAGGGCCGCCTTGCGCAAGCGTCCATCGATGGGTAGCGGCTCCATGGGGAGCAGTCCGTTGGGGGTCACGGCTACCTGGGGCTCGGTGAACTCGTCTGCGAGCTCGACCTCGGAAAAATCGACCGAGGCGACGATGTCCTCGTGAACCTCGGCGGGAACATCGATGGGGGCTTGGTCGCTAGTCGCGGCGGGTGTGTCGAAGGAGCTGGTACCGACGAAGGCGTCGACGCGCTCATTTAGGT
>JAIJJM010000726.1 GCA_022728415.1 Collinsella sp.
GGCCTGCAGGGCCGGCAGGAACGCGAACGAAACGCCCATGACGATGGGCAGGCCGCCGCCGATGCGACGGAAGGGGGCGAAGGCCTGAAGGGCCGTGTCGATCGCCGAAAGAATGAGCGCGACCTGGATGATGTCGGTGCTCTGCTGGCTATTAAAGCCGTAGACGCCGGCCATGATGACCGCCGGGGTAATGATGCCGGCAAACGATGCCAGTACGTGCTGGAGGGCACACGGGATCATTTCCTTAACGGGAGGCATGCCTTCGCGAGTGAACAGGGCTTCAGTGCCGTTCGTAACCGTCTCCTGGGTCATTTGACCACCAATCCTCGAAGTAGTTGTTTTCGCATCTAACGCCCTATTGTGACGTAGTGCGGGGTTGAGGTTGTGCCTTCGTTGCATATCGTATTAAAGAATTTTCTCATTCTCAATAATAATTATTTGTTATCAGACTATTCTTCAGATGAGATAATGCATTTCCGCAGGTCAAGAAAGTGTCCGGTCAAAATAACATCTAACTTTTCTTTTGGTCAACCGCTTGCCGCCAAATTCCTACCGTTCGTCTGTATTACGCAATGTACCTGCGGATATACGAGATTATGAGCAGCGTGTTACCATGAGAAAAAATTGTTATGAAACTTCCGATTTCACCCAAAGGAGTTGCCCGTGAACGAGACCGTACGTCGCTTTTTGCCGATGGTCGATTTCCTGGAGCAGATACTCGGTAAGAACAGCGAGATCGTCCTGCACGATTTCTCGGACATCGACCACGCCATCGTCGATATTCGCAACGGCATCGTGAGCGGCCGCAAGGTCGGCGGTCCCGCCACCGATCTGGCGCTCAAGATCATGCACGACCCCAAGTATCGCGACCTGCCGTTTATTACGGGCTACGAGGGGCGCGGTGCCGGTGGCAAGACGTTGGAGTCAGCGACGTACTTTATCCGCGAGAATGACGAGATCGTCGGTATGCTCTGCGTCAACACCGACCTCTCGACCGTGCGCTCCATCAATGCCATGGCGCAGCAGCTCATGGCGTGCTTCGACGCTGTGCCTAGGCAGGCGGAGCCCGCGTCTATCGAGGTCGAAAGCCTTTCGGAGTCCACACAGGAGCTCATCGACCGCAACATTGCCGAGTTGCTGAGCGCGCGCGGGATGGATGTAGCGTCGCTTGGTCAGAGCGACCGCGTGGACGTCATTCGTCACCTCAACGGCAACGGTGTGTTCATGCTCAAGGGCGCCGTGGCCTGCGCCGCCACCGCGCTGGGCATCTCGGAGCCCAGCGTCTACCGCTACCTGCAAAAAGTCCGCAAAGAAGGCTAGCGAGCAAAATGGAGCGCGGGCAGTCTTTTTGGGACGGGGCCATTTTAGCTGCCCTTCCTCTGCCCGCGATTTCGATGTGCCGCAAGTAAAATCAATCCCGCATGTAGGGGTAGCTAAAATGGCCCCGTCCCAAAAAGACTGCCCCTGACAAAAGACCCTGCAGCTCGCACTGCAGGGTCTTTTTACATGTCATGTTGAGTTGTTGCCAACGTCTTAGAGAGCGGCGACGACCTCGATCTCGACCAGGCCGCCGGCCGG
>JAIJJM010000727.1 GCA_022728415.1 Collinsella sp.
CGCACGGTGGGCAGAAACTTTCTGGTTACGGCAAGGATATGTCACTTTATGGGCTGGAGGATTACACCGTCGTCCGCCACGTCATGGTTAAACATTAAGTTAGATGTTAGTGGCTGTTATAGGACGGCCACTATCGTTTTAGGTTCTGAGTTTAATGGCGGTTAAGTATTAGAATGATTACATTAATAACTAGCGTAAAAATTAGGCTAAATGTTTGATGGCGATTTTTCATCCTGTCACAGTTGATTAGCATAAGGCTTTAGAGTATCGTTATTAAACTAATAATTTATAAGTAGAAGTATTAACAATGAAAGTTCAATTGTACAAATTCACGGAAGATAAAAATAAAACCCTTACCTTCAGATGGACGAAAAAACACTTTGAGTTTTGTATGGATAATAAAATCTTTTTAAATCATAAGGGGAAGAAGTCGTATAAAGAAAGGAATTTATTTCTTTTCTCAAAAGGTGACAAGATAACAATTGAAGATAATGTTATTGCTGAAGAATATTCAACAATGCCTGTGAAAAATTTCTCCAGTGTCGGCGCTTTTTCATTTCCGACCTGCCATTTTTCAGGGAATATACGTATAGGTCGATTTTGTAGTATTGCATCAAATGTAAAAATAATGGGTGGAAATCATCCTTTGAATCGTTTTACTACTCACATGATGACTTATAACGGTGAATTTGATAAGTTTGCTATGAGTGAATTTGAACGTAGCTGGACATTGAAACCATTCATTACCAAACCTGAAAATCCGATTATAGGAAATGATGTCTGGATAGGAAATGATGTTGTATTGAAAGGTGGCATCGCAATAGGTGATGGTGCTGTTATTGCTGCCAATTCCGTTGTTACCAAAGATGTGCCCCCATATGCCATAGTTGCAGGAGTTCCTGCAAAAATAATCAGATTTAGGTTTGATTCAAATGTTATTGATGAACTGTTGAGAATAAAATGGTGGAATTATAACTACTCAGATCTTCCGGATAATAACAAGTGTGATGATATAAATTATTTTGTTGAAGAGATGAATCGATTGATATCAGATGGAAATATTCAAGAGAGGGACTATAAAAAATTCAATCTTTCTGAGGTATTCAGAGGCCTATAATTATCTGTTTTGCATGATAAATGGGCAAGATAACCAGGGCGGGGTTTGCAATTTCAATGGGGCAGCGTCATCAAGGAGGTTGCAAACATCCTGCCATGCATATACTTTACGCCATCTTTTTATATTTACGTTATTCCTTGAAAGTATAAAGCATTTATAGACTCCCGCGCGTATAAAGTATTCATGATAGAAAAATGTGAAAACAAGATTCCGTTTGAATCAGTAAGCTGTTTGTATAGACGACAGTAGGGGGATGTTTTCTACTCATTTCAATGTAGATGCCAGCAAAAAGAAGTAAATATTAAGGATAATGTTGTAAACCTGGAGAGTATGAGAAGATCTTGCGTACTGTCAGAGAGTTGATTTCTCTGACAGTACGTGCTGCGTGCAAAATCACTACATCAAATAAACCAGCCAAATCTCATAGAGATAAGAGTAAACAAACCAACAGCAGCAAAG
>JAIJJM010000028.1 GCA_022728415.1 Collinsella sp.
GTGTAATGCTAAGTAATAATAGCACAAACCTCTGGCCGTTGCAAGGGTTTTTTGCGGTTTTCCGAAAAAGAATCGTAGTTTTTCGTCAATCCGCGCCCTCGGCGATACTCTCAAGGCCCATCCGGCTCAGGGCGTAGCCCTTGCCGAACATGAGGTCGTACTGGAGCAGCCAGTGCTCATCGCTCCACTTCTGCTGCAAGGGGGTCAGCTCGTTCGAGGCGGTGCCGTCCTTCTCCAGAATGGTGCCGCGGGTGTTGGCCCGGTAGGCGGCCCGGAGCTGACGGCCAAGGAACTGGAAGTAGGCGGGCTGACGGAGGCCGAACAGCTCCATCATCACCGGCGAGATGTCGTAGGCGGCGATGGTGCCGAGGTCCACGGCCCGGTCGGAGTAGTTCGACCAGATGAGCAGGGTGGTCTGATGGAGGCGGGGGTCGGCGCTGGACCCGCTGGCGTAGCCGCTGCGGGTGTAGATGTCGTAGCCCGAGTCGATGGGGTTGTAGTGGTCGCCCCAGAACACGAGGATGACCGGCTCGTCCACCTGCGAGAAGTAGTCCGTCAGCCTGCCCAGCATGGCGTCGGCGTCCCGGATGCCGGTGGCAAAGTCTTCCAGCGCACCCACGGTGCTGGCCTTGAGGCCCGCCGGGGCTTCGGTGACCTTCACCCGCTGGTCGTCAGGGTAGTTATCCTTATTATAATTGGTATGGTTCTGCATGGTGACGGCGTGGAGGAAGACGGGGGCGTCGGACCGGGCCTTCATGGTCTCGTACTGGCCGATGAGCAGCTTCTTGCCGGCGGGCTCGAACATCTTGATGTCGTTGCCAACCATCTCGGCTGCGGTGAAGGAGCCGGACGGACGGGTGAGGAAGACCTCCATGCCAAACTTGACCGGGTCGACGCCCACCTGCTCGCCGAGCTTGGCGGCGACGACGCGGTCGACGGCGGTGGTGGTGGGGCTCTTGAGCATGAGCGTATCGGTCATCATGGCCGAGAGCAGCAGCTTGGCCTGGACGTCGGAAAGCTCAACGCCGAGCACGTCGGCGAGCTTGGTGACGATGGTGCAGCTGGAGCCCCAGGGCAGGCAGATGTAGTGCAGCGGGCCAGCGGTCTCGAAGTCGCCGATGCGGTGATGATCGACGACACCAAAGACCGTGGCGTCCTTAAGGCCGGCGACGGACTGGGCGGACTCGTTGTGGTCGGTGAGGACGACGAGCTGACCGGCCTCGACGGAATCGATCATGCGGGGCTCGGCGATGCCGGCGTCGGCGAGCAGCTTGGCGGACTCTGCCGGAAGCTGACCAAGGGCGCAGACCTCGTAGGTGTTGCCGGCATACTCAACCTGGTTGAGCAGCTGAGACAGGACGACGGCACTCATGATGGCGTCGTTATCGGGGTTCTGGTGACCAAAGACAAGAACGTTTGCCATGGATATCCTCCACTTGATATGTGTACTTGGACGTAGCTATGGTAGCACGCCGATGCCGAGCCTTCGCAGACGGCGGAAGGGCCACGGCACAATTTGGGGCAGACATGGGAGCAAAGGCTGTCTCTTTTGCGCCATGTTGGGGCGAAGTCTGCCCCCTTTGCACCAGCTATTTACCGGCGGCGCGCAGGGCTACGTAGGCGGCACCGATGATGCCGGCGTCGTTGCCGAGCGAAGCGACCTTAATGGGCGTCTCGCGCGAGGCGGAAAGCGCGTAGCGCTGGAAGTGCTCACGAACAGCGTCGAGGTAGACATCGGCCGAAGCGGATGCGCCGCCACCGATCAGGAACACCTCGGGGTCAACCACGTTGGCAATAAGCGCCAGAGCACGACCGAGATAGTCGGCCATGGTATCGGCTGCGGCAAGCGCAAGCTTATCGCCCTCGCGGCAGGCTTGGAACACGTGCTTAGAATCGGAAGGACCGGTGAGCTCGATGGGCTCGACGCCCGCCCTCTTGCACTCGGTTAGGTAGTTGCTCACCACGCCGGTTGCGCTGGAATACTGCTCCAGGTGGCCATGGCCGCCGCAGCCGCAGGTGCGCTCCTCAGCCGGGTTCAGACACATGTGGCCAATCTCGCCGCCGGCGCCCACAACGCCCGATACCACGTCGCCGTTAACGATAACACCGCCGCCCACGCCGGTACCGATGGTGACCATCACCACGTTCTGCACGCCCTTGGCAGAGCCGAGCCAGGCCTCGCCCATGGCAGCGGCGTTGGCATCGTTCTCGTACTTAACGACCGCGTCGGGGCAGTGCTCCTGAATGGCGATCCTCAGCTCGGGCAGGTTAATGGCGATGTTGGCCTTGACCTTGGCATCGCCCGACGCCGGGATGGGGCACGGAACGGCCAGGCCAATGCCCGCCACAAAGGCGCGCGGAATCTGGGCCTTGGCAACCACCTGGTCGATAGCCTCGGTCACCGCGGCAAAGCCCGCAGCGTCAACGATGGGAGGCGTGGGCACGCTGGCCTTGGCCAGCAGGTTTCCGTCCTCGTCGAACAGACCCTCCTTAACCGAGGTGCCGCCGACGTCGATGCCGATGTAATACTGCTTGGGTTCCATAGGGGCCCACCTTTCTCGTTTAATCATTGCCTGTATGGTACCGCTCCCAAAGCAAAAACCTACCAAAAAGGGACAGGTTTGTTTTGGTAGGTTTTATCCGGGGAAGCGCGCTCGTCCGCCAACAATCCGCGCAAGGCTTCGCTAAACAAAAGCGCCGGGAGGCGGAGGCTCCCGGCGCCTGTGAAAGGGACTGTGTTGCCTGTTGGACCGCACGGTTGGTCGCGGCGATAACGCCGGCTAGGCCTTAAGTGCCTTCAGCTGCTTGTGGACCTCGATGAGCTCCGTGGCCATGACACGCATGGTCTCGGTGCCGGCCATCTGGTCCTCGGCATGCAGCAGGATCAGCGGGGCCTCACCGTTACGCTCGCCGTTGGCCTCCTTGCTAAGGAGCCCCATATGGACATCGTGGCCACCGTTGTAAGCCTCGTCGCCCTGCTTGATAAGCTCCTCGGCGGCGTCAAAATTGCCCTCTTTGGCCTTTTGCACGGCATTGATGTACATGCTCTTGGCGGTGCCGACGTAGCTGATGATCTCGAAGCAGGTCATCTGCAGCTCGTTCATATCCTCCATGTGCTGTACCTAGCCCATCACGCTGACGCAGTGATCGATGATGCCCGCGGCGTTCATGCGGCCGTAATCGACCATGTTGATGACCTCGACCGGGAAACGACCGGCGACTTCCTTCTCAAAATCGCCCTTGGTGTAGCCAATCTGCGGGCCGAGCAGCAAGATGTCGCACTCGTCCAGGTGATCGTGGGCCTCGTTCATGGGGCGAGCCTCGACCTCGATGTCCAGACCGCGGCTCGCGACCTCGGACTGCATCTTCTGAACCAGCAGGCTCGTGGACATGCCGGCATTGCAGCAAAGCATGATCTTCTTCATGGTTTCCTCCTTATAACTGCGCGGCGCGCAGACGATAACTGGTTTTATTCCTTGCGGATATTATGCCCCCTGTATCTTTACACGGAAGGAGGGCCGCGAGCACCGGCACCGCGTATCGGCACCCGCAACGATGGAAGGGAAAGCGGCGTTTAAGCGTTCTGCTCGGCGAGAGCCTCCTGCTTGGCGATTGCCTTCTCGGAAATCTTCATAAAGGGCAGGTAGACGGCCATGCCAATGACAATCTCGAGAGCCTGCCACACGCCGGCGCGCCAGTCAAAGCCCGTAGCGAGCAGGGCATTGATGACGGGAGGCATAGTCCAGGGCACCTGGGCGATGCAGGGGCTGATGATGCCTGCGCAGGTAAGGCCATAGGTGATGCCGATGAACAGGTCGGGAAGAAGAACGAACGGGATCATGAGCGGCAGGTTGTACACGATGGGGTAACCGTAGATAACCGGCTCGTTGATGTTGAACAGACCAGGCAGGATAGCCATCTTGGAAACGGTCTCGGAAGCCTTGTTCTTGGAGAACAGGAGCGTGTCGAGCAGGAGCATGAGGGTGCAGCCCGAGCCGCCGATGAGGGCGAAGCTGTTAACGATCTGCATGTTCATGTAGTGATCGGGCTGGATGGTGCCACCGGCGGCAAAGGTAGCCATGTTGTCGACGATGAGCATGGTCAGGATCGGCTCGACGGTAGCGCCAGAGATGGTGGACTGGTGAATACCGACGCAGAACAGCAGGTTAGCAAGGGTGTAGATGAGGATAACAGCCCACGGACCGGCGTTCATGATGCTCTTGAGCGGGTTGGAGATGCACGTGGAGATGATGGCGCACAGATCGGTGCCGGCGCACACGGCGAGCAGGGCTGCGGCAAGAGCGAAAATCGCGAGGTTGAGCAGCATCGGGATCATGACGTTGAAGGAGTTGGAGACCGCGGGAGGCACGCCCTCGCCCAGCTTAACCTTGAGCTTCTCGACGCCAGAAATCTTGATGAAGAGCGAGACGGAGAGCAGGGCGATGATAATGGCCGAGAACAGACCATTAGTGCCAGTGTTGGCAGTCGAAAGGGCGCCCGTGACCTCGGCGGAGGTGATCTTGTCGGTGAGCAGCGGGCTCGTGACGGCAAGCGTGGCGGTGATCTGCTGCGGCATCATGATGACGAAAGCAGAGATAGCGACGACCACGCAAGCGAGCGGGTTATCGAAACGCTTGTTCTTAGCGAGGCTGTAGCCAATCAATCCGGCCAAGATAATTGCAGAGACGTTGAGGGTACCCAGCGTAATCGCCGAACCCCACGTCTGAAGGTTGGCAAGGCCCGCCGCATCGAGCGGGAACAGGGGGAACACGACGTTGTTAATAAGAACCGCGATACCCGCAAGGATATAGAGCGGCGTGATGGTCGCGAAGGCATCGCGCAGGGAACGCAGGTGAACCTGGTTTCCCACCTTCGCAGAGACCTCGGCAAACTTGTCGAGGAAGCTCTTTCCGTTGTCACTGGCCATGATTGCTCCTAACTTTCAAATCCGGCCTTTTCCTATGCGCACGGTGGCCTGTCGCCCTCTGCCACCAGATGTGCCATGTGTTTCGCGCGGCGACGCGCGGTCTGGGCGTTCGCCCGGTCGCTAATCAACCACGTGGGTCGTGGCGACCTGTTTGAGCCAGGCCGCTGACTTCTTAAGGCGGCGCTTGTAGCCGTCCATAAGGTCGACCTCGACAAAACCGTAACGGTTCTTAAAGGCATTAGCCCAAGACCAGTTATCGATGACGGCCCAATAATGGTATCCGCGGCACTTGGCGCCCTCGTCGATGGCCTTGGCCACCCACTCCAGGTGCTGACGTACAAAGTCGACGCGGTAGTCATCCTGGATGGTTCCTTCGGCGTCACGGTTCTTGTATTCGTCCATGATGCCGATGCCGTTCTCGGAAACGAACCACTCAAGATCGGGGTAGTTCTTAGCGCAGTCCATGCCAAAGTCGTAGAGGCCCTGCGGGTAGATCTCCCAGCCGCGGCTCTCGTTCATAACGGCGTCGGGCCATACGTACTCGTCGGCGAAGTGCGGCAGGCCGTACTGGTCGACCTTGCTCGCCGGCGCCTGAACGCGCGTGGGGTGGTAGTAGTTGCAGCCGAGCCAGTCGACAACACCCTGCTTGAGAATCTCTTGGTCGCCGGCACGGAACGGGAGCTTAACGCCGCCCTCGGCCAGGCTGTCGAGCACGTCGGCAGGAAGCTCGCCCTTGGTAATAAGGTCGAGCCACCAGCGATTGTTGATGCCGCTGGTCATACGCACGGCCTCGAGGTCTGCCTCGCTGGGATTCTCCTTGGTATAGACCGGGGTAAAGCAGTTGATCATGCCAATCTTGGCATCGGCGCGAATAGCGCCCTCGTCATAGGCCTTACGGTAGTTGGCCACGGCCAGCGCATGTGCCAGCGAGATGTGATACTGCACGGTGCGGGCGCGGCTAAAGTCGTGGAGCTGCGGGAACCACACGCCCTCCTGATAGCGCTGTTCGGGCTCGACGATGGGCTCGTTAAAGGTGAACCAGTACTTAATCTCCTGGCCAAACTCGTGGAAGACGACGTCGGCGTAATGCGCGTAAGCCTCGACGACCTCGCGGCTCTCCCAGCCGCCACGGTTAAAGAGGTAGGTGGGCATGTCAAAGTGGTACAAGTTGACAAACGGCTCCAGGCCGGCCTCGCGAGAGGCGCGGAACAGCTCGTGATACCACGCAGCGCCCTCCTCATTAAGGTTGCCGTCGGCATCGAGCAGACGGCTCCACTGGATGGAAGTGCGATAGGTATTCAGGCCCAAGTCCTTCAAAATGCGAAAGTCTTCCTGGTACTTGGCCATAAAGTCATTGCCGGCATAAGAGCCAACGCAGTTGTAGAACGAACCCAGATCCTGGATGGACCAGGTGTCCCACAGGTTCTCGAGCTTGCCGCCCTGGTTCCACTGACCCTCAGTCTGCGGGCCGGACATTGCAGCGCCAAAGAAGAAGTCGCTGGGCAGCTGATACTGAGCCATCAAAGTCCTCGCTTTCGTGTCTAGAGCTTTCGGTTGGAGACGGGTTTGCTTTGGCAGGTTATCCGGCGCGGGCGCGCACCGGTTATACCGATACCCAACCCACCAAAACAAAACCGTCCCCAAACAGTACAAGCAAACGCCAATGCATCTCGCTTGTTGTCTGTAACTATAGCGCTCTAATTTTCTATGTAAAGCGTTTTTTTCATTTTTCTTTATCGAACTTCTTTCATGAAAGCCATATGGATGCTTTTTAAGTAGGTATACTCTCTTTATATCGACGCAAATATGAAGGGAGGATTGCATGATTCCCAAATACGAGGCGATAGCTGCAGATATTCGTCGAAGTATCGAGAATGGCGCTCTTAAACCGGGCGACAAACTTCCCACCGTCGTTGAGTTCTGCGAGCTCTATAGCGTTTCCAAAATCACCGTCAAACGAGCTATTGAGCAGATCACCGAGGAAGGTCTTATTACCAGCCGGCGTGGATCGGGTACCTACGTTAAGGACACGGCGGGGCTTCCCGGCCAGGCGTTTTTCCAAGGCAAGAACGACCGCGCCCAGGGCTTTTCATATGCACATCGCGGGGAAAAGGTGACCTCGGTGGTCTACGATTTCTCGATTGTCAATCCGCCGGCGGACGTCGCCGCCCAGCTGGGAATTGCCGAGGATGACTTCGCCTATCACATCGTTCGTGTGCGCCAGGTCGATGAGAAGCCCATCGTTATCGAGTACACCTATATGCCAATCGAACTGATTCCGGGCCTTAAAAAGAAAGACCTATACGGATCGGTCTACAGCTTCATTCACAAGCAATGCGGGCTGAAGATTTCAAGCTTCCACCGCACTATCCGTGCTGTAGCGGCAACCGAGGAAGAAGCTGAGCGCCTGGACACCAAACCCGGCTCTCCCCTGCTCGAGCTCAGCCAGATTGGCTTCTTGGATAGCGGCACTGCTTTTGAGCATTCGATCTCGCGCAACGTTGGCGACCGCTTTGAGCTGCACAATGTAACGTTGGCATAGGTTTTTGTAGTTTTGTAGTCATGCGGACGCTCATTATGTTTAGAAGGGGCGACCGCACAACACCATGGGAGTATGAACATGTCCGATTTGATTAAACTGACGCCGATCTTCCACGAGAAGATCTGGGGCGGCCGCCAGCTCGAAACCGTATTTGGCTACGACATTCCCGAGGGCCCCATCGGTGAGTGCTGGGCCATCTCGGCCCATCCCAACGGCGACTGCCAGATTGCGGAGGGCCCGTATGCAGGCCACACGCTGTCGTGGCTATGGGCCGAGCACCGCGAGCTCTTTGGCAACTGCGAGGGCAAGGAGTTCCCGCTGCTCGTTAAGATTCTGGACGCCAAGAATGACCTTTCGATCCAGATTCATCCCAACGACGAGTACGCCGCCAAGCACGAGAACGGCAGCCTGGGCAAGACCGAGTGCTGGTATGTGCTGGACTGCGAGCCCGGTGCCACGATCATCGTCGGCCAGCGCGCGCATGACCGCGCCGAGGCCACGCAGATGATCGAGGAAGGCCGTTGGGACGACATGCTCAACGTGCTGCCGATTCACAAGGGCGACTTCTTCCAGATCGATTCCGGTACCGTGCACGCCATCAAGACCGGCACGCTCATTTTGGAGACGCAGCAGTCGAGCGACGTGACATATCGCCTGTACGACTACGACCGTCCCGGCACCGATGGCAAGCTGCGCCCGCTGCACATTGAGCAGAGCCTCGACTGCATCGACTTTGATGTTCAGGCTCCGACCGACGGCACGGTGACCGCGCCCGAGGTGGGCGGCGTGACCGAACTCGAGTCTAACTCCTGCTACACCGTCGATCGCGTACGTGTTGACGGCAACAAGACCCTCGACCAGCGCTGGCCCTTCATGTGCCTGTCGGTCATCGACGGCGAAGGCACCGTCTGCGGCGACCCCGTCCACAAGGGAAGCCACCTGCTGGCTCCGAGCACCGTGGACCAGATCGAACTCGAAGGCAAAATGGATCTGATCATCAGCCACCTGTAAGCTACCGATCCCCGAGCGCTCGCCTGGATGGGGCGCGGGGTTTGATCGCCTGCTCGGGCAGTCCTGCTCGCACGGAGAGCACATTAAGTGCTCTCCGGCTCGTGCGGAACTCGCGATCGACCAAACCCCGCGCCCCATCCAGGCGAGCCTCCGACTAGCAACAACAATCAAAACGCAACAAGGGGCTCTTCCGTTCATCAACGGAAGAGCCCCTGCTATACATAACGAATCAAGGTGCCTATAGGTAGACCTTTTCGAGAAACGATAACGTGTCCTGAAGCCGAGCCCTTTCCTTACGGTTGGTCTGCCGATTTACATACGAATTAAAGTCCGTAAGAAAATCCTCCGCATCAACCCTCATTTGCCCCGTTAGCTCCAAACGTGCTGAGGACGACAACAAACCGGCAAGTCGAGCAACATCTGAACGATGCTTCCGCCGATCTATATCGTTGCAATGACGCCCTTCTTCATAGCTCCTGTTGATATCAATGTGCGCACGCATCTTGAGGGGGATGATATGGAGCGCATCGAGCAACGTGATGCCCTCTACGTTCGTTGTGTTGTCGCGAATAAATTCGTAGTAGCCATCGTCGAGAATAATGGCGGAAAGACTCGATATCGCCCCGTCAAAGGAAAGAGGAGCTACCTCGCTCATTTCGTCTTCGAGCACAAAATCGGGATGTCGGGCAAACAACTCGATTTGACCGGGATAGTCTAGGGCTCGCCTTGATCCTTTGGGCAAACAGAACCGATAGTAAGTGCACTTTCCATCGCCGACCTTTCCAACCTCGTATCCAGCTGCTTTGATAAATGCCCACAATGCAGCGGCGAATTCAACGCCTTCCCCATCAACAATTACGACGACATCCAAATCTTCGGTTGCCCTAAACGAATCACCTTCGCTGTCAAATAGAACGCTGCAGGCCCCTCCACCAATAAGGACGTAACCACCTTTGCAACTGCTCATGGCGTCGGCAAATCGCTCTATTCCCTTCACTTTTGGCATATCGCCCTCCTGAGCTGTTCGACCGCATCGAGCAGACGGTCGTCTTTGTAATTCGTTTTTGCGCAGGCAACGTATAAGGAGAACGGGTCGACACATTGCAAACCCGTCGTGTCAAAACTAACATCGAACGGCTCGTCCACGGGATACGACCAGACCTCAATCTCGATAGCAGCCGGTTCGTACCACTGGGCCTCCAGCCATTTGTCGCCCATATGCTCTTTTAAGGCCTCTAGCTGATACTTTTCGAGAGCAATGGTTGGAGCAGAGTCTTCATGGGCAAGATCGGACATATAGCTAAGGGCAGACACACCGGAAAGCAGCGCATCAACGGCCCGCAATTCTACCCTGTTGATTGTCCCCTTAAGCCGAATGCGTTCTATAACTGGCGTGCGAAGATAGTCCTCAAACCCATCCAGCAACGTCTCGGTCGACAGCCCGGCGTCGCACAATATACGCTTTTTGCCGTCACGCATAATCAGCCCAGGAGCTATAGCAGCGATTTCCGAAAGATAGCCGCTGACGCTTGCCGCGCTTTTGCCACACAAACGCGCTAGGTCGCCGGCGGAGCAGTCAACCCATCGTCCCGCAATGAGATTTAGAACGATTCGTTGAGATTGGGGCGAAAGCGGGGCAGCAAGAGAAGCACCCAGCACCTCATCGGAAATAACGGCTCCGATAAACGGCAGAAACGCATTTCGCTCATCTCGGATATATGCAAGCCCCTCCGAAGAAAGCGCGCGCATAAAACCTAAATCCATAGCATCCCAGCAAATTGCCACCGGACGAGCATCTATCTTGCGCACTGCATTGACGAGATTTCGCGCCGAAATGACACTGGGCGGTTCTTTTGGTTCCGCAACAATAAAACGGCCTTGCTCAGACATGCCGAGTCGTGCCAAGCGAAGCGAAAACCGCTCAAGATACATGCGAGGAATCTGCATCTCAACTGGCTCTGAGTCGATGGCGAGCTCTAAAGAGAAGAGTCTTTTAGGGAGACAATTTAGCAGCATGTCCACTCACCGTTTTCATTTCAGTTAGATTTTAGTATCTATCTGAAATTATACTGAATCGTATAAAATCATCAATCATCAAAGCCAAGCGCACCATTCAAAACGCAACAAGGGGCTCCCCCGTTCTTTAACGGGGGAGCCCCTTGCCATGTCTAAGTATTCAGCCCACCCGGCTCTCCAGATCAAAAAGCGAACGAGCAAAGCAACGTTCGTCCAGCAACGTTACCCAAGGACCTGGGCGGGCGTATAGGGCAACATCGATCGCGAGTTCCGCACGCAAAGGAGGCCACTTAATGTGGCCTCCTTCTTGCGCAGGACTGCCCGAGCAGGCGACCAAAGCCCCCGGCGCGCCCGTCTAGCCAGATGTACGGGTTTTCCAGGTGCGGCAGATCGGCCTGAAAGAGGAGGGCATAGACCTTGAGGTCATGCCCGACGATTGAAGGCCGAGGTGCCGTGCCTGGGAAAGCCGCCTAGGTCAGTTTCACTATAGGTGCAAAACCTTTCATAAGCTTTTTGGTCTGGCCGGTCTTTTCGAATTGGACCTCGATCATGTCTCCGGCGACCGAGATCACGGTGCCCGTGCCAAAGGTCTTGTGGCTCACGGTATCGCCCGCGGCAAAGTCCTGCGATGCGCTGGCGCGATCGACCTTGCGCTCCACCGTCGGTGACACCTTAGACGACGGCTTTTTGGCTCGCGGCGCGCCCGAGCCAAAGGTCGAGGCAACACGGCCGGCATCAGGCGAGACCCCACGATGGCGCTCGGTCCCATAGCTACTGCCGCCAAAGAAATCGTCAAAGCTCGATCCGCCACGCGAACCGGAACCGCCAGTCGAGCGCGTATGCGAACCGAACACCTTGCCGCCGTACATATCCGAGCCCACACCCGATCCAAAGGTGCCGTGTCGGTCGCCGCGCTTCTCCCAGCCCGTACCCTCAAAACCGGCAGAACCGATACCGCTAAACTCGATATCCTCAAACGGAATCTCGTTGAGGAAGCGCGAGCGCGGATTGGCAGAGGTCGAGCCGTAGGTGCGACGCGTGGCAGCATAGGTCAAGAACAGGCGTTTACGGGCACGCGTGATGGCGACGTAGGCCAGGCGACGCTCCTCCTCGAGCTTACCCGGATCATCGCTGCCGCCAAAGTCGTGCACGTGCGGGAAGATACCCTCCTCCATGCCGGCCACGAACACCGCCGGGAATTCCAGACCCTTGGCGGAGTGGATGGTCATCATAGTGATGGCATGCGTCTCGCCGGCCAGGGAATCCAAGTCGGAGCGCAGGGCCAGCCACTCCATGAGTGCCGGCAGCGCCTTGCAGGTGAGCGGGCCGTAGGTGCGCTCGATCTCGTCGGCATGCACGGCACCGGCGGGTAGCTCTGTCGGCGCGGCATATGCGTTGCCCGCGATGGCGGCGGCCAGGGCATCCTGCGGCGAGAGCACCGGGGCGGCTAGGCTATCGAGTGGATTGGAACCCGCGGCATCGCGCGCGCCGACAAGTGCCTCAAACGAGGATGCCGGGGCGGACGGCCCTGGCTCGGGCGCGGGCGCACT
>JAIJJM010000728.1 GCA_022728415.1 Collinsella sp.
GAAGAACACTTCGGAAGACGACGTGGAGCAGAACTCCACGGAACAGCCCTTGGAACAGGTTTCGGAGCAGGCCTCCACGGAACAGCCTTCCTCGGACGATAGCGAGTGATGTTCGAAACACACGGAAAACGTGCCGGCAACCGTCAGCACGAACGTCAAACAGCGGATAGCGACGCCGAAAACGTCGCATCCGCTGAAGTCCCAGACACCGAAAACACAGCCACCGAAAACACGGCTGCGGATACGCCCACCGACGCGGTGACCGATACGGCAGACCAGGCCAACGAAGCAGATCAGACTGACACGGCAGACCCGTCCAGCCAATCCGGGCAATCTGATTCCGCATCCCAGTCATCGGAAACGATGACCCGCGTCGACCTGCGCAAAAAACGCAAAAAAGACAATCTCGGCCTGAACCTCATCATCGGGTTCCTAGTCGTGGTGCTGATCGGCGGCCTCGGCCTCATCGCCTACCCGTCCGTGGCCGACTGGTGGAACCGAATGCACCAGTCATACGCTGTCGCCGGGTACGTGGCCAAAACCAAAGACATGTCCAAAGCCGAGAAGAAGAAACTCCTCGACGCCGCGCA
Source organism: Collinsella sp. (assembly GCA_022728415.1). The sequence continues at coordinate 591 of JAIJJM010000728.1, forward strand.
CGCCTACAACCTCAAACTCGCCGCCACCAGCGACCGCTGGCATATGAACGCCACACAGAAAGAGCAGTACAAGAACACGCTCGACATCACCGGCACCGGCATCATGGGCTACGTGACCATTCCCCGCATCAAAGTGAAACTGCCGATCTACCACGGCACCGATGAAGGCGTGCTGCAGGTCGCCACCGGGCATTTGGCAGGCACCTCACTGCCGGTCGGCGGGCCGACCACGCACGCGGTGATCTCCGGCCATACCGGCCTGCCGTCCGCGCGACTATTCACCGGCTTGGACGAGCTGAAAAAGGGCGACACCTTCGCGTTCCACGTGCTCGACGACACCTACACGTACCAGGTCGATCAGATCAAAGTAGTGCTGCCGGATGACCTGAGCGCATTGAACATCAGCACCTCAATGGACTTCGCCACGCTCATAACCTGCACGCCCTACGGTGTGAACTCGCATCGACTGCTGGTGCGCGGGCATCGCATCCCGAACCCGACCACGCCGGACAACACGCAATACGATGATCCGACCACCATGGTGTTCACCACGATCATCGTCGCGCTGCTGGTTGTCGCCATACTGGTGGCGCTCGTAACCGTGCTCGTGCGCGTGCGTACCGCCCGCGAATCGACCGGCGCGCACAACTCCGGACGCGCCTACCGCAAGCGAAAGCCCAAACATCGCAGCAAACGCTAGCGTATGACAATGTGCGTTGCGCTAGTACTGCAAAACTATGACAAGCGTTAATCCAGACAGTGCTTTTCGGAATGCCCTGTTAGACCCACATTGACATGTGGCAGTTGGATTGTTGGCACCGTCAAGCCTGTCAATAATTCTTGAATACACCGACTCAGGGGTCACGAACCACAAAGGAGCCAGGACGTTTCTAACGTGCCGAAATCTCGTCGATGAGCTTGAGCTCATCATCGCTGAAGTGGGTGTTCTTCAGCGCGCCGATGTTGTCGAGAATCTGCTG
>JAIJJM010000729.1 GCA_022728415.1 Collinsella sp.
AAATGGGACGGGCCCCAGATTGCCCATGTGCGCAAAAGTGCGTCTCGGCAATCTGGGGCCCGTCCCCTTTAATATGTATAAATATGCAGGTCAGCGAGGTGCTAGCGATGTGCCAGCGGATGCGCCGCCAGATAGACCTCGGTCAGTTGCGTGCGGTCGACATGCGTGTAGACCTGCGTGGTCGAAATATCGGCATGGCCCAAAATCTCCTGCAGCACACGCAGGTCGGCACCGCCCGCGAGCATGTGGGTGGCAAAGGAGTGGCGCAAGGTATGGGGATGGAGCCCCACCAGCCCCACCTGGCGCCCATACCGCTCGCATATCGCATGCACGGCTTGGCGCGACAGGCGACGTCCGTTCTTATTTAAAAAGACCGCCAAGGTCTCCGCCCCGTGAGCATGGGCGGCCAGGAGAGTGCGCCCGTCACCTATATAGTGTGTCAGGGCACGCGCCGCGCTTCCCACCAACGGGGCCAGACGTTCCTTGGAGCCCTTACCGCGCACCAGGACAAACCCGTCATCAATATGGATATCGCCCACATCGAGCCCAACCAGCTCACTCACGCGCAAGCCGCAACCGTAAAGCACTTCCAAGATGGCATGATCGCGCAGTCCCATCTCGCCCTCGGGAAAGTCTTGATCGAGCAATGCCGAGACATCCTCCACCGAAAGGTATTCCGGCAGGCGATCTGCTTTTTTGGGCAGGTGCAACGCCGCCGTCGGGTTTTGGGCCACGGCCCCATCGCGCACCAAAAAGGCATGCAGACCCTTCACGGCAGCAAGCGCGCGCTCCACCGAGGCGTCGGAATAGCCTCCGTCACGGCGATCGGCAACAAAGCCCTCCACGACCTGACGGCTCACATCTTCAAAAGACGCAATGTCAGCCCGCTCCAGATAGGCGCAGTACGTCGTCAGGTCACGACGGTAGGCCGCAATCGTATTGCGCGCCAAGCCCCGCTCGACCGCAAGATAATCGAGATACTCCCCCGCCGCCACAGCGAGCGACGAGGGAGTAGCTTCGGCATATTCTTGGTTCGCCGGCACCCTTAGTCCGTAGCGAGGTTCATGGGCGTCACCTGCACGCGATCGACGCCCTCATGCTGGCCAATCGAGGCGCGCACGAACTCGCGGAACAGCGGCTGCGGGTTGGTCGGACGGCTCTTGAACTCGGGATGAGCCTGGGTGGCCACATACCACGGATGTACGTCGCGCGGCAGCTCGACCATCTCGACCAGACGCTCGTCGGGCGAAAGGCCCGAGATAACCAGACCGGCGTCCTCGAGCTGGTCACGGAAGGCGTTGTTGAACTCAAAACGGTGACGGTGACGCTCGTAGACGAGCTCCTCCCCATAGGCCTCACGCGCGAGGGAATCGGCAGCAAGCTTGCATGGATAGGCACCCAGACGCATGGTGCCGCCCTTCTCGGTCACGTCCTCCTGCGAGCTCATCAGGTCGATGACGCTATACGGGCCATCCGGATCGAACTCGGAAGAGCTGGCACCGGCGAGGCCGACCACGTTGCGGGCAAATTCGCACACGGCCACCTGCATACCCAGGCAAATGCCCAGATA
>JAIJJM010000730.1 GCA_022728415.1 Collinsella sp.
CCATATTGTTATAAATTAATGTGGAGATTGCCGGCATGAAGGGGGGATGTTTCAATGGCGAAAAGGGAGAACTACAACGAGCTGTACCTGTTTATGCAGGTGGTGCGGGAAGGCAGCTTTACCGCAGCGGCTCAGCGGCTGGGTCTTGCTCAGTCAGGAGTCAGCCGTTCTGTTCGCGAGCTTGAAGAAAGGCTCGGCGTCCAGCTGCTGGTGCGCACCACGCGTAAACTGTCGCTGACACAAGCAGGCGAGCAGCTCTACCAGAAGACGGCATCTGGATTTGAAATGTTAGATCTTGGGCTTGCCACGCTGGCGCACTATCGAGAGACGCCCTCCGGCACGGTGCGTATCAATGCCAGCCAGCACGCGATTGATAAATGCCTGCTGCCAAAGCTGGCGGTATTTAAACAGAGATATCCTGATATCCGGCTTGAACTGATAAATGAGAGCCGGTTCGTCGATATCATCGAGGAAAGATTCGATGCAGGTGTCCGCCTGGGGCCTGAAGTCGGCCAGGGTATGGTCGCGGTACGCATCACGCCCGATATGGAGATGGCAATTGTGGGGACTCCGGAACATTTTCGTCGCTATGGTTTTCCGCAAACCCCGGCGGATTTAAAGGCGCATCCCTGTATCGCCTATCAGTTTGCCGACGGCAGCGTATACCAGTGGGAACTCAATCAGGATGATAAAAAAATCACTCATCGCCCTGAAGGGCAATGGGCCCTATCCGACAGCTATATGGAAGCAGAAGCCGCCCGGCTGGGCCTCGGATTGGCCTATGTTCCTGTTGAACTGGTCGCGGATGATTTAGAACACGGTAAGCTTATCAGGGTGTTGCAGCGTTACAGCCTGCGAATGGAGGGATTGTTTCTCTATTACCCTCATCGCAACGTCTCCCCCGCCCTGCGGATGGTCATTGATACATTGAAAATCTGAACGTTAATAACGACCGACTCTTCACTGTGCAAAATTGTGTCAGGTAGTCCCTCTGCGTTCAATTCCAGGGTCTGCTTTGAGCGAGAAAGAGCAGGCTTATCTGTACAAGGGGACTATCCAGCAATGGAGATCACCCAAAAGAAAAAACCACCTGGCTCCCTCGACAACCTTCATCCGGGCATTGAGCCTCAATCAACATTTTTATATCTGTCAGGTTACTTCATTATGAAAACTGATCATCATCGTTGTTTTTGTTGCAATAGTCGAATACGCGTATTTATTCCTCCATCTCTATTAATAACGGCAATAAACTGTTCACTTCACTGATATTTAAAATATGTATCCTTTTCAAGCTGTTCAGCGGCGTAAGAAAAAGTATTAATTATGAATTCGACGATTTAACCATATCTGTCTGATTGGTAATCATCCGTGATTAATGCTGGTCTATTGATTACGCCAGCATTAACCGCTTAGGGATGTATTCTTCCTGTTCATATAGCCCTCGAAAAAGAGAGAAAATAAAACTGTGTCCAATATTAATTTACCACTCCAGACCGAAGCATCGGTGGGATTAGCAGAATGATCTGCGTCTGATGTTGAGGCTGGCTCTTGCCGGCGCAGGCATAACA
>JAIJJM010000731.1 GCA_022728415.1 Collinsella sp.
CCTCGGCACACGCCGGGCCGCCGGGACGGTCCACGCACAGGTCGCACTTGAGCACGAAGCTCTTGGTCTGCGAACCCACGCGCACGTCGCCCATCAAGACGGGGACCTGCGTGGTCGCCACGCTCACGGCGCCAAAGGGGCAGGCCATGACGCAGCTCTTGCAGCCGATGCAGTTGTCCTCGTTGACGCCGATACGATGGTTCTTTGGATCAAAGAACAGGGCGCCCGTAGGACAAGCCTTGGCGCACGGGGCATCCTCGCAGTGATGGCAAGCCACCGGTGCGGAGATCTCGTAGGTGCGCGTTACGCGCAGGCGAGGTGCGGCGATATTGCCGGGAATGTCGTGCGCCTCGATGCACGCTGCCATACAGGTTTGGCACCCAATGCAGCGCGAGGAATCGGCTACGACTCGTTTATTGCCCATGTTATTCACTCCCTCCTGAATCCCTTGCCGGAGAGACCCTGCCGACGTTGCCCCAGGCCGCCCGTGGCCTGGCATCGGCGTATCGAATACATGCGGCGAAACAGGTACTCGGTAGAATTTCTCCAACGGTATACAGGTTGAATATACGCAGTTGCAGGGGCTAAACTTGAGCAAAACCCCTGCAATACGGGTGTATTGCAGGGGTTTTGGCAGGTTGGAATTATTCTCTAGAAGCTATAAAGGTGAGTGTATTACACGCGTAAGCCTCAGAGATTTTTACGTGCTCTCATTTTGGATGTACTACGCTTGTATTCGTGGTAGTCGTTATCATACTTGAGTGAAATAAAGCAATGGTTATAAGATGCTCAGATGTCGGCACATGCAGCATTTGACCGACTATATTGCACGCTAGCTAAGGGAGGTCAGTGATGTCATCGACTCAAAAACGAGCCATCCTGCAGGTGCGCATTCGCGAGGAAGACAAGCAGCATGCCGAGCATCTCTACGACGCCATGGGCACATCGCTCGCCGAGGCCGTCCGTCTTTTTGTCGCGCAGAGCATTTTGATGCGCAAGCTTCCCTTTCAGCCGGTCGCCGTGCGCTCAAAGGACGGCACCGCCGCCTATGGATTGCTCAAAGCATATGGTGACCCCAATCGCCGCGCCGAGGAGCGCAATGCCTGGATTGAATACCTTGCTATAGAAAGCGATGATTCGGTTTTGGGCCCCGAGGAAGTAGATATCCATGAGTAACACCATCATCGATGAGACCGTCATCCTACGCTACCTGCTTAACGACGACGAGGTCCTGTCACCGCGCGCCGCCCAGGTCATCGCCACGCGCACCGCCCGCGTCTACCCCGAGACAATCACGCGCGTGGCCGTTACGCTGCGCGACGTCTACAAGGTCCCTCGCGTGGAGATTGCGACGGCCATGACCAAGCTGCTCGATGACGTCATGGTCGACGAGCCTACCGTTGTCGCCCTTGCCATCAAACTCTTTGGCAAGACCCATATGGACGTTACCGACTGTCTGCTCGCAGCCCGCACCGCCATCTACAACGACGATGTCGTAAGCTTTGGCAAGCCCATCATCCAAGGCATGATCGACTACCGCCGCAAACGCATCAACGTAGCCGAAGCCC
>JAIJJM010000732.1 GCA_022728415.1 Collinsella sp.
CGATGGCTCAACACCATCGCGCCCAACGTCAAACCCCGCACCCTCGAAACCTACCGATCCGACTGCAACACCATCCGCAGCGTCATCGGCGGAATGCGACTCGACAGAATAACCCCCGCCACCATCGACGGAATGTGCGCCAAACTCGCCAAGGAACACCGAAGCAAAACCGTCCACAACCACTATCTCAGACTCAGGCAGGTGCTCGACGCAGCGGTCCGCGAACGCCTCATCCCATCGAACCCGGCGCTCGCCGCAACGCCGCCGCGCTACGAGTCGCAGGCCACCCAGATCCTCGAACCCGGACAGCCGGCCCGGGCGGCGCAGGCCGCACTCGACCCCAAGCGTCGCAAATACAGCCACCTGGCAGATACCGACGACGACCGCGAAATGTGGAGCCTCATGTGGAACATCATGTTCGAGACCGGCATGAGAGAGGCCGAAAGATTCGCCATCCTGCCCGAAGAGCTCGCCACCGTCGACGGTGTGCACGGAATCCAGATCATGTGGGAGCTCCAACGCTTCAGATCCGATGCAGAAGTGCCCAACTGGCTCCGCTCCCGCCATTACGAGGGATGCTTCTGGCTCGTCGAACCGAAAAGCAAGCAGGGCAACCGGTTTGTGCCCGTCAGCAACCAGACGTGGCTCGGACTCTGGGCGCTCGTCGGACGCAGGCAATGCCAGCCCGGCCAGCTCATATTCACGCGCGAGGGACACCCGCTCACCAACACCGTGGAACGCCGGCGCTGGAAACGCTCTCTCGAAGACGCGGGACTGCCCTACGTCACCATCCGAAGCGCCCGCCACTTCTTCTCCACGTACCTCGCCGAAGCCGGAGCCCCGGAAGACGCGAGAAAAGCGATGATGGGCCACGCAAAAATCAGCACGACGGCCGGATACACCCACTGGTCCGCCGCAAGCCTTGCGGCACTTGCCGACAAGGCTCGTCAGGCGGTGGGGGAATCGGCCTGATTGCGATTCTTGCGCGGCCTTCCCCCGCCCGCACCGCGACCGGGACGAGCGGCGTTCCAAGCATCGATGGTCTCAGGCAGCCAGCCGCGAGTCGTGCCGATCAGCGCGTCCGGCTCCGGCAGATGATACCCCCTCGCGGCCGGATTGCTCGTGCCGATGCGCTCGCCGACCTCCTTGAGGCTGAGATATCTTGCGGTGCTCATTTCCGGCCTCCCGACAGATAGCCGAACACCCCGGCGGCCATGCCGAAGGTTCCGGCCGCGATGGCCTGACCGCCGATGGCGAGAATGAGGCACATCGCGCCACATATCAGCGAGACGAGCCTGTATGCGTTTGTTGTGTTCATGATGTTCCATGGGTTAGTCTGGGGATAGGGAGCCGCAGCTCCGGATACTAGGACTATTCGGAATCTGCGGCTCTTGTACTACCGGCGAGGCCTTCGCCGTATATGCGGCGGCTTGGGCTTCGGTACGGGTGACGGCTCATCGCCTTTGGATTTCACCGCCGCGATGACTGCGGCGATTCCGACAAGCAGGGAGCCGATGGCTTCTATCGCTTTCCAGACCTCATCCATGTCTCACCTCCTTCCACTGTTC
>JAIJJM010000733.1 GCA_022728415.1 Collinsella sp.
AAATTTACAGGGGCAATTGGTTTTGTAATTCCAGTTCAGCCCTCTGAAGACGTTGATCACCCCTCGCTCAAACACCTCATCCTTATTCTGGTGCAGTTGTTCAAATGTGCTCAGAATGTTCGCTTCGCTGATTTCCGGAAAATTATCGTACTCCAGTGACCGGTACCATGTATCACGGGCCTGCGTATCCATTAATGACAGCATCCCGGAACGTTGCATCAGGTCACGCCAGATTTCGCGATCAAGATTCCGGGTAATGGCTTTCATTGCTGTTTCGGGTTTCTCCATCAGCCAGCAGCCGCAGCGAAAATCCTGTTTCATGGCCCAGTCCGGGGCAGTTTTACCTCCGATGCTTTCCGTCAGCACCGAGATTTCAGCCAGTTGTCGGATAAGTGTGTCGATTTGCAACAGTGTACTCTTTCGTACAGCCAGAATGTGGCGAATGCTGGTTGAGCAGATAACGTCCGTATGCCCGTTGACCACTTCCGGACGGGAGATTGTGATATCTGACATAATCGATATTCCTTTTTGCAGATAAATGAAAACGCCAGCCCTGTGCAGGCTGGCGTCAGAGGAATGAAGTCTGGTGAGTGAGCTTCACCGGTTCTGGTGCAGAAGCTGCAGATGACGCAGGGTACGGACATCCTCCCGGGCCTGTTCGATACAGGGCAACAGTGCTGCTGAATCCGTTTTATCCTCATCGTTGTCAAAGATAATTCCCGATCCGCAGTCGATATTGTCCTGCAGCCACGCAATCAGAATATCCAGCGCTGTTTCCGTGGTTAATGATTTCATGTTGTTCCTGGTTACCAGTCGAAAGTGGGTAAACCCGGCAGGCATTCAGCGCTGGCATCCAGATGAATGAGACTGACGCCATAACGCCGGATGAGTGTGACGACCAGACGACGGAACGTTTTTGACAGCCCCAGGCGTTTAAGCCGCAGAACCGGGTATGACCACGCATCGGTACCGGCAGGTACAAAACAGAGTTATCGGGCACAGCGATACGTCCCGGGCGTAAACGCTCTCCCCCTTCATCAGACAGAGAAGTATCAGTCTGTTGTGTGCAATTCCGTTCTGCATGATGAAGAGATTCAGCTGCCTTTTCGCAGGCCATTAACCACTATAAACGATCGATAGAAACGATCGATACCTGTTTTATCGATCGTTTTATTCTATTAACAGTAGAGCAGTCACGCAAGAGAAACAGGAGGGGCATGAGGTGTTTGTATCATGTTTTCAGTTGGTTAACGCAATGTAATCAGACATTTCCCCTGGCAGACTGTTCAGAAGAAAATCCAGTTCCATACCGCGCGGGCAACAGAGACCACCGTGTCACGGACGGCACGCAGAACTGTGCGTGCAACAGAGGCAACACAGACGCTCTCCACCGTGTCAAATATCCGGTCCACCGCACCGGTAAACTGTTCACGGGCCTGCCCCCGGACAGATTCCGTGCACAGCTCGTCCTGCAGGCGGGTCATCAGGGGACTGGCGGCATGGTCGGGAAGCGCTGTCATGAGCGCACTGACCAGCGTATCCAGTTCCCAGCCGGTGCGG
>JAIJJM010000734.1 GCA_022728415.1 Collinsella sp.
TTGCCGATAACCTCATCGACATTAATCAGATCTGCTGGGGTGGCGGGCTGACCCGCATTGTTTGCTACCATGTTCCCTATTCTGCCACGTTTTTCGCCACTTTGGGTACTCTTATGTTAAGAGTTGTCAACTTTTGTGCGAATCGTGTGCCGGTTGTCTAGCGCTTGGTCATTTCCTTCTCGATTTCCTCCAGCGACTTGCCCTTGGTCTCGGGCACCAAGCGCAGCACGAACGGGATGGACAGGGCCGAGAACACGCCGAAAATCGCGAACGGGCCGCCCACATTGTTGCCGAACGCATCGAGCAGCACGAGGAAGAACTGGGAGACGATGAAGTTGCCTAGCCAGTTCGCCGCCGAGCCGAAGGATGAGCCGATGCCGCGCACGCTCAGCGGGAAGATCTCGCCGATAAGCACCCAGGCGATCGGGCCCCACGAGACCGCAAAGCCGAGGATATAGAAAGCGATGAGAATCATCGTCGGCACTGCCAGCACGGCCACGTCGCCCACGAAGTTCATCACGGCGAGCACCGCGAGCGAAACGGTCATCACGATGGAACCGAAGATCAGCATGCCCTTGCGCGGGAAACGATCCATGATAAGCGTGGCCACGATGGTGCTCACGAAGTTCACCACGCCGATGCCCACCGACACCCAGATCGCGTCGCCTTCAGGGAAGCCGAAGCCCTTGATGAACACCTGCGGCAGGAAGTAGATCACCGAGTTGATGCCCACGAGCTGCTGGAACAGCATGATACCGATGGCGGCCACCAGCGCCGGACGAGCGATACGGAACAGTTCGCGCACACCACCCTTGGTGTCCTGTGCGGCCACGGCCTTGATTTCGTCCAGCTCAATCTGCACCTGGGTCTGATCCACGTCCTTGCGAATCAGCGTAAGCACTTTGAAGGCGTTGCGGGTGTCGCCCTTGTTCACCAGATAACGCGGGGATTCGGGCAGCAACAGGCCGCCGAGCAGCAACAAGGCGGCCGGCACCAGCGCCGAACCGAGCATCCAGCGCCAGTCGCGGATGCCGAAGAGGTTGTGGTTCAGGAATCCGAGGTTGGAGGCGTAGGCCAGCAGAATGCCGAAGGTGACCATGAGCTGGAACAGCGTGGACAGTGAGCCGCGACGCTCCTTCGGCGCCAGTTCGGCCAAGTACGCCGGGGTCAGGGCGGAGGCCGCGCCGACGGCGAGACCCAGGATGATGCGGGCGCACACCATCATCGCGAATCCGGTGGAGGAGGCGCACAGGCCTGAGCCGAGCAGGAACAGCAGCGCGGAGACGATGAGCAGCTTCTTGCGGCCGAACCGGTCAGACAGTGCGCCGATCGACAGCGCGCCTGCGCACGAGCCGATCAGCACCGAGGAGGTGATGAAGCCGGTCTGAGAGACGCTCAGGCCGAAGTCCGATTCGATAAGCGGGGAGGCGCCGGAGATGATGCCGGTGTCGAAACCGAACAGCATGCCGCCGAGCGCGCCGAAGGTGAAGATGAATGCGCTGTTGAGCGGGAAGCGCGTGGAGAAGCCGTGCGATTCGGCGGCTTCGAGGTCCTCGAT
>JAIJJM010000735.1 GCA_022728415.1 Collinsella sp.
CACGCCGATCGGACGGTAACGGTGGCGCGATTCCGCCGTGCCGGTCGTGCCGTACGGGTCGTACGGCGTGCCTTCGAAGTGCGAGGACAGCAGGAAATCAACGTCTTCGAGGCTCACCTTGTCTTCCGGCACGCGGCACCACGGGATGTCGTCGGATTCGGGCGTGTAGCGGGCGGCCGGCGAATCCCAGTCCTCGCTGGGGTTGAGGCGGCGTTGCATGTACCAGGCACGCGGCGTGTTGTAGATATGGTCCTTCGGCGTCGCGGTGCCGAAGGCCTTGCGCGGGTTGAAGCGGGTGGGAAGGGCAACGGTTGTTCCGAATCCGGCGCTATGCACGTGACGGCCGTTGGAAGAGACCGACGTTCCCATTGTGCGGTCAAGGTGATGCGTGGCCATGAACTCGCGCAGGTCGGCGCTGCATAGGTATTCGCGCTGCTCGCCGAACGCATCGGCGAGGTCGAAGTCGTCGATGCCGAGCTGGTTGGGGATCGTGGCATAGCAGTCGTCGGGCACTCGGCGGGCGATCCAATGATGGCCGCCGATGGTCTCGACGTACCAGATCTCGTCCGCATCCGAAATAATCACGCCGTTCGATTCGTAGGTGCCGTAGGTTTCGAGCAGTTCGCCCAACCGCGCGACGCCCTCGCGCGCGGTGGTGACGTACGGCAGCACAAGGGTGATGATGTCTTCCTCACCGATACCGCCGGGCTGCTCGGCCTGATAATCGGTGCTGTCCGGCCCGCCGACAGCCGGCCGCAACTCGACCATCGGGTCCGCACCGAGCACGCGCTCGTTGACAGCGATGGTTTCGGTGGCGCTCATCGCCACGTTGTGTTCGTTGGCACCGGCTTCGGCCAGAATGCCACGATTATTCAGCACGTTCGGTGCGATGGTGTACCGGCAAGGATTGTCCGGTAGTTCGATTTCGACATGGCTCAGCACGCTGCGGTAGTGGCGCGGCTGGTCGTCGGGGGCGACGGCGACGAAGCGCTTGGGATCGTAACGGCCCGAGCCCGAATCGTCATCGCGGGCGATGATGGTGGAACCGTCGTAACTGGCATTTTTGCCGACAAGAATCGTGGTGCATGACATGGGGCACCACTCTAGGAGCCAGGCTGGTCGAAACAAAAAATCCTTGGAACCATTGCGATTCCAAGGATCTGTTGTGCCCCCTGTGGGATTCGAACCCACAACCCACGACTTAAAAGGACGCTGCTCTAACCGTTGAGCTAAAGGGGCAACTCTTCTAAAATACACACCGTTTTGGGATATTTCAACTACGGCGTTGCGTACACGTTTGCGTACGCGATTGGCCCAACGCACGGCACAGCACACGCAATGTGGCCCAAATCGCAGCCCAAATCGCATATCGCCTCTAGCGATAGATAGCCGCCGGCGGCTACCCTTGTACATTATGAGTGAATCCCCCAATTGGAGCAATCCCCTGCGCGATTCGCGCGACCTCAGACTGCCCCGTATCGCCGGCCCGTGCAGCCTCGTCATTTTCGGTGTCACGGGCGATCTGGCACAAAAGAAACTGCTGCCGGCCGTCTACGA
>JAIJJM010000736.1 GCA_022728415.1 Collinsella sp.
ATCAAAATAATGATTGGGATATACAGGTACGCGTAGATAGCGGTCATAAAACCGCCGCGAAGCAGTCGACCGATCATTCGAGTTCCACCTTCTTATTCATAAGGTGGAGCACTTTCAGGATTTTGAATTTATTCAATTTTTCCCTTTCTCCAAAATCTCTCCAAAACTTTTCCCCAAAACAAGGCCACGCATTTTACAACACTTTTTTCCTGAGATGGTGACGGATATCCCATATGGTGTTTGTCAAATAACCAACTTAACCCATTCCTGACCTCGAGTATCGTTATAGCGATCGGTGGTTGCCTGGACTTTATGCCCCAGTAATGTTTTTGTATCGACACCCTGTGCCCGGTACAGCCGTTCTGACAGGGAACGTTGTTCATGAAATGTTGGTGGTGTTTTTCCTGCTGGTGGAATTATTCCAGCCAGGTCCCGTGCTTTGGCAAAGTAATCGCTCAGGTTGTCTTTACTCATCGGCTTCGGTTGTTTCTGGTGCCGACTATGGATTAGATATGGACTTAATATTCTGTCTCGGCACCCATCAATAACTTCTTTTAACGTTATCCCAATGGCATCACAGCGTAGTGTAAGCGGTAACGCCAGACGCATTCCGGTTTTTCCCTGGGTGATATGCAGGTGTTCGTTCCACACATCTGAAAAACGCATGTGGCAAATGTCATCACGGCGCTGACCAGTAACAATCGCAAGAAGCATTGCGTTACGGATAAAGTGTTTTTCAGGCGTTGCGTTGTAAATTTTTTGCCAGTCTTCCAGGGTGAGCCTGGCTCTGGTTACTTTAGGGATCGGTTTACGGGTAGCCTCCGGAGGATTCCATCCAGGAGGAACTTCCCCTGCATGCTGTGCTTCTTTATAAATATCAACCCATAATCCACGATTTACTCTCGCTGTGCTGACCATGTCTTTATCCAGCCACTCATCCAGTATTAATGCAAAGTCTCTTACTTCCAGTTCTTTCAATGGGTGGTTTCCCAGACGGGAAACCAGGTATGCAGCCATTCGGGCTTTTTCTTTGTGAGTTGTAGTTGCAATATCCCCATTTTTCAGTCGCGTGTCCTGTATTTTCAGATATCGATCAACCCATGCCTTTAATCTGATACCCCGACGTTTTGTTGCTGACGGACTTTCATCAATTTTGCGCATGAAATATTCAGCTTCTGCTGCAGCTATTCGCTGATTGGCTGTGGAAGCGATTTTTTCTGCTTTGCCTTTGTCTGTTCCGAGACCGTGAAATTTTCCAGTCACAGGGTTTTTATACTGGTAGTAAACCCTGCCAGTTCTGCGATCAAACTTTTCGTAAAGACCGGTTACGTCAGTGCTGTTTTTTCGTGGCCTCGGTGACATGAGTTAAAATCTCCTTCAGTGCATCATCATCGCCAGTATGAATTTCCGGCGCAATTCCCGTTTCACCAGGTCCAACAAATACTGCCCGGCGATCTATCAGCCAACGCCCACGAATTTTTTGTGGTCTTGGAACGATGTATCCTAGTTTTCCGTATTTCACCAGGGTAGTGTTTGTTATTGGGAGACTGAACCGT
>JAIJJM010000737.1 GCA_022728415.1 Collinsella sp.
CGCCAGGTTGTGCGCTGCCTCGTCGTAGCGCGCGGTGCTCTGCCAGTACTGGCGCGGCACCAGGATGCCGTCGGGCACGCCATGGCACGCGGTGGGAATGTCGACGTTAAAGATGTCGTCGTGCACAAACTCGCTCTCTTCGATGGTGCCGTCGAGGGCGCGAGCGACCAGTGAGCGCGTATAGGCCAGCTCGATGCGATGACCCACGCCGTAGCCGCCACCAATCCAGCCGGTGTTAACCAGGTAGACGCGCGTGCGGCCGTCGGCGATGCGCTCGCCGAGCATCTTAGCGTAGACCATGGGGTCGAGCGGCATAAACGGCTCGCCAAACAGCGAGGAGAACGTGGGCGTGGGCTCGGTGACGCCGACCTCGGTGCCGGGGATCTTGGCCGTAAAGCCCGTCACAAAGTGGTACATGGCGGCATCGGCCGTCAGGCGTGAGATGGGCGGCAACACGCCAAAGGCGTCGCAGGTCAGGAACAGCACGACGCTCGGAGTGGTGCCCATGCCCTTGGTCCACGCGTTGGGAATGTGCTCCACAGGGTAGGCCACGCGCGTATTGTGCGTGATCGAGACGTCGTCGTAGTTGGGCTTGCGGCTCTCGTCGAGCACCACGTTTTCGCAGATGGCGCCAAAGCGGACGGCGTTGAAGATCTCGGGCTCGTGGAACGCGTCCAGGCCCTCGCATTTGGCGTAGCAGCCGCCCTCGATGTTGAAGATGCCCATGTCGGACCAACCGTGCTCGTCGTCACCGATCAGCAGGCGCGTGGGGTTGGCCGAAAGCGTAGTCTTGCCGGTGCCGGACAGGCCAAAGAACACGGCGGTCTCATGCGTGACGGGGTCCATACTGGCCGAGCAATGCATGGGCAGCACGTCGTCCTCGACGGGCAGCAAGTAATTCATAACGCTGAAGATGGACTTTTTAATCTCGCCGGAGTAGCCGGTGCCAGCGACCAGAATCACGCGCTCCTGGAAATTGATAACCACCGCGGCGCTGGAGTTGAGGCCCTTGGTGGCAGGGTCGCACTGATAGCCGGGTGCGGCAAGGACGCAAAAGTCCGGCTCGCCGGTGCGTGCGATTTCGCGGGCAAGCGGGCGGGCGAGCATCTGCTTAATAAAGAGCGCCTGGCTGGCACGCTCGCAAGCGACAAGCAGGCGACGCGTATGGTTGCGGTCGGCACCGGCCATACCGCGCGTGACGAACACGTCGCGCTCATTGAGATAGTCGACGATGCCGGCCTTGATGGCCTCGTAGCTCTCGGCAGAAAGCGGGCGGTTGACGGCACCCCAGGCAATCTTGTCGTGCACGTCGGGCGTATCGACGATAAAGCGGTCGTTGGGCGATCGGCCAGTGCGCTCTCCCGTCTCGATCACCAGCGCGCCGTTGGAGGCCATGCGACCTTCGTTGCGGCGGATGGCATGCTCGACAAGCTCCGCGGAGGGTAGATCGACCAGCAGACGAGGCTGATTCTCGGCGGGATCTTCAACGAGCGTAATACCAAAGTTGGACAGAACTTCTGCAGGGGTAACGCCAGGCATGGGGCCTCCTTTAAAA
>JAIJJM010000738.1 GCA_022728415.1 Collinsella sp.
TTCGCGCGCACCTTCCACCCGGCCATGCGCTTCGTGGGCCCGATTCGTGCCGCGCTCGGCATTCCGTGCGTCTTCAACATCCTGGGACCGTTGACCAACCCCGCCAACCCGGCACACGTGGCCATCGGCTGCGCCAACCGCAAGGTGAGCCCGATCATGGCTGCCGTCTACGCCAGCCGTGGTCAGTCCGGCTTGGTCTACACTTCGCATGAGGGCATGGATGAGCTCGCCCCCACCGGCCCGGTTTCCGTCTGGGAGATTCGCGACGGCAAGGTCACCGAAACCGAGTTCGACCCGACCGTGGATTTGGGCCTCGCCAAGATTACCGTCGACCAGCTCAAGGGCGGCGTGCCGGACGTCAACGCCAACGCATTTAAGGACTTCCTGGCCGGCAAGGACATTACGTCCCGCACCACCGCGCTGCTCAACGCTGCCTCCGCCATCGTGGCTGACGGCAATCTGGTCGGCAACGGCACACTGGCCGAGCGCTTCGCCGAGGCCTACAAGCTGGCCGAGGATGCTGTCGACTCCGGCAAGGCTGAAGCCCTGTTCAACAAGTGGATCGAAACCGCCAAGTCCAAGGCGTGATATGGAATGGGTTTGCTCGAATATGTTTACCTTTCCTTCATTATCAACTATTTCGAGTTGCAGGAGTCCATCGACTTCAATTCGTGACCTATCTTGGCTCGGCCGCAATTACGGACGAGCTACGCCTGTGATACATTGGTTCGCTATCGCTCACACCTCGCCTACAAACAGCCCACTGGGCTGTTTGCTTAACGGCTCGGCCTCAGAGAGGGGAGCCAAGGACTACACAACCTACGCGAACTACACCCTCGCGCCGTCGTCGTAATAGCCACCCTGATCACCGGGGCGGTCTTTGCGGTTGAGGATTTTGGCCACCAATCCGCCCAGACCCAAAATGACGCCCAGCCCGAAGAGAATATTGAGCAGCGCGCCTAAGAGAGGAATCGCGTTCAAGCCGGGAACGAATATCATCACCGTTTCGCCTGCGAGACCGATGATGAGCAACGCCGTCAGCAGTACCGTAGATGCTTTGACCGGACCAAGATCAGGGTTCGGGGGAGTGAAGCCGCCATCATCATAGGCGTCCATCACATTATCGGTATCCAGCCAGCTGGAGCCGGTGAAATCACGGGGGCCTGACTGCTTGCCTTTTTTGCCGCCACGGCTCGGGCGAGCATCATCGGTGAACGAGCCGATATCCAAGTCATCTACGGAAAGCAGTGCTTCCTTCTCGCGTTTCTTGGCCTGCTTCTCGAACTTTTTGGCCTGCCTGGAGGAAGCCACGTCATGCAAGTCGGCCTGATGCTCGGCTTCGAACGCGGCCCACGCCGCATCCAAATCGTTCATGTCATGCGATTGCGGTGTATCGGCACCATTCGTGGCCGGTCCGGCGGCACCGGGAGTCGACGACTTGGACGAAGTATCGGAATCCTGTCCGTTGCCCGGCGTGGGGGTTGGCCGCTTTCCGTCGGCATTGCTATTCTGGTTCTCAGTCATAACTGTCACTCTAATCAGGCGACCGGCCA
>JAIJJM010000739.1 GCA_022728415.1 Collinsella sp.
GCAAGGCGGGAAGTCGGGAGATAAGTCATTGATAAAGTGGCGGAGAGAGGGGGATTTGAACCCCCGGTAGAGTTGCCCCTACTCCGGTTTTCGAGACCGATGATACAGAGTCGAAAAATCAAAGAGTTAAAAATTTTTCTTGGAATAAATGTCTTTAAATCGTACACGAAAAATCAATGAATTACATAACATTAAAGAAGAATATTCCAAGCCTTCTTGAGGCTACCACCTGTTTTCAGGTGTCATTCAGACGTGATTTGCCCCAGATTGGGAAAGCACGCTTTTTTCTCAGCTATCGTCCTCTTATTTTGCCGTTACATTTCTTTTTGCACTCTAATGATTAATTTACAATAATAATATCGGTAATTATTGAGTAATAATAAATTGATTATTGCAAATGTAATTTAATTCCATCTTAGCGTTATATTCCAATCTTTAATCTCCGCATGGAACAAGTTGCATGCGTGACTATATTAAGACAACTTATAACCACCAAAACATTTGCTTTGCAAGCAAAAACAGTGACCATTGACTCTAAGAAAATTCCGATCTATTGTTAGGGTCATCAAAGTTACTTAACAGTATTCCGAAATGAAAATACAAAGCAAGCTAATTGTCTTATTAAACATTATTATTGCATTTATATTATTTGAGCTTTTAGCTCAAAAATTTGGTTTGAGTACATTATTTTAAAGCAAGGTAAACAATATCGGGCACTCTAGTTTTTATAATTAACAATTAAACGTCCATAAAATGTTATTTACTTTTCTTCGCTATTGTCACATCTTAATATAGTGGCTTACGCCACTCTACTTTCATCACATTTTGTACGTTTATGTACTCGCCATGAAGCTCTTTCATGGCGATTTTTATTCTTAATCCAAGAACATACTCCCTATCTATAGCAAAATCACTTTTTGAACAAAAGAATAACGTATTTAGGTAATCATTACGAATTTACCCTATAGGTGCTACTGGCCATTCAATATCCTGTGCAGTTGACGTATCAACACGGTTCAGCAATACCCGATACTTTTTCCAGGCTTCCAGCAACAAGGTTTCTTCCTCCGTTGCGATTTCCAGATCCACAGCATCCTGAAGCGGCGCTATATGCTCACTGGCTACCTGCATCAGGCTGTTTTTTGTTTCTTCCACCTCCCGGATCCGGAACAGTTTTTCTGCTTCCGTATCCTTCACCCAGGCTGTGCCGTTCCACTTCTGAAACTCCCCTTCCGGGGATAACCAGGTAACATTTTCCGGTAATGAGCCGAGTTCAGAAATAAATAACGCGTCCCCTGATGCCACGTCATAAACTGTTTTACCCCGATGGTCTTCAACAAGATGCCACGATGACTCATCACTGTTGAAAACAGCCACGAAGCCAGCCGGAATATCTGGCGGTGCAATATCGGTACTGTTTGCTGGCAGACCTGTATGAGGCGGAATATATGCATCACCTTCACCAATAAATTCATTAGTTCCGGCCAGCAGATTATAAATTTTTATGGTCCGTGGTTGTTCACTCATTCTGAATGCCATTATGCAAGCCTCA
>JAIJJM010000740.1 GCA_022728415.1 Collinsella sp.
GGCGGTATGCCGCTGGCTCTGCTTGCCGTAGGGCTGCTGGCCTTCTACTCGTGGCGCTGCGAAACCGATACCGACGCCATTCACCGCATGCGCGAAATCAAGGTGGACTGAGACCAAGCTCACAGCAAACTCCCTGACGCGTTTGTTTACAGTATTAATAGACTGAAATCAGACACGATTCAGGGAGGTCTGGCGGTATGGACGAGGAAGCACTGCTCAAACAATTCGCCGCACAATTCGCGCATGGTCCAGACGATGCCGACGACACCGATGCGGCGGCCGCAGCGCAAGGTGCCGATTCTACTGCGAACCAGGCCACGGACGATGCCGATCAATCGCCCGCAACCTTTGATACCCAACAATTCCTGAACGGACTGGACGCGATTTTCGATCGCCACGCGGCAGCCACCGAAGCCGGTCCGTACTTGGAACAGGCGATGGTGGACGCGGAAAACGCCGGCGACGAGGCCGGACTGCTCACCGTACTCAACGAAACGATGGGCTTCTATCGCTCGCAGGGCCGGCACAAGGAGAATCAGTGGATTGTGCAGCGGGCGCTGGAACTGGCCGCTCGTATGGGCTTGACCACCGGCACATCCGAGGCGTGGGCCACCACGCTAATCAATTGCGCTACCGCGATGCGCGCGGCCCAACAATACGATCAGGCCGAGGATTTGTATCATCAGGCGCAGAGTGTCTGCCGGCATTCGCTGGCACCCACCGACCGTAGGCTCGCAGCACTGCACAACAATCTATCGATGCTCTACAGCGAGACGAATCGGCCCGACAAGGCGGAACTGGAGTTGCGTGAAGCGCTGCGCATTATCGAAGCCTCGAGCGTGAACCCGGACGCGGATATCGACGTGGCCAGCTCGCACACGAATCTGGCGTTGACCCTGCTGACCGAACACAAGTTGGAGGGCGCGCATTGGCATGCAGCCAAGGCACTGGAAATCTATCGCACCGGCCATCTGGAACATTCCGCGCATTATGCCTCCGCACTGGCGGGCTTCGCGCAGGTGTGCTTTGCCGAGAGACGGCATGCGGATGCAGTTACTGGATACCGGCATGCGCTGGCCGTGATCGAGAAATGTTACGGCAAGGACACCGATTACTGGCGTATCACCGCCGACAATCTGCGGCAGGCCGAGGAAGAGGCGGCGAAGGCCGGGGTGACGGTTGACAATGCGGGTGTTGCCGGCGATGCAGGCGCGCTGCCCCAGTCCGAATCACGGCTGCCGGACAGCCCGGCACAGGGCAAGACCGGTGCGGGCGTCGAGGCACAGGTCGGCTCCGCGTCATCGGCCGTGGACGCGGATACGCCGGGCGCATTGGCGCAGGCGTTACCCGAGACCGGTGCGAACGCGGCGTTTTCCCCATCCACCGTTTCGGTGTCGACCGGTTCTGCGGGCGCGGCCGAGGCCGTTTCCGCATGCCCGGTGTCCGGACTGAAGCTGGCCCGCGCGTTCTGGACGCAGATGGGCAAGCCGATGATTGCGGCGAAGTATCCGCAGTATGCCGGGCGTATCGCCGCCGGTCTGGTGGGTCATG
>JAIJJM010000741.1 GCA_022728415.1 Collinsella sp.
CCGCACCGTCGGACGCCGGTAAGCACCTTGATCTCCGGGGTGTTCCGGTGGCTGCGCAGCGTGTCGGTGAGCTTGTCTCGTGCGATATACCCCGTCATCTCCACGCCTCCAATTTTTAGTGTATTGCAAAACAGTCGTTAAATCGACGTTGATTTTCAGTATACTTGAAATTGTGCATTCTGGAGTAATGATTCTATAGTGTACTCAAAATCGTGTGGTGGGTGTCGTCTGCCGCTGTCGGCCGGCGGATGCTGTGATATCAGGGTTCCGTTACTGTTTGAGCGGCGCTGCCACTGTTGGTGGTGCCCGAGTTTTTGCGCACTTTGGTTTTCGCCCGTCCCTGTGGTGATGATCAGTTCGCTGCTGGTACGTTCTCACCGAGCCCTGACATGTCGCGGTAGCGTCGCGTCGACCATTCGCTGGAGGTCGCGTAGCGGACTCTCGCGCATATGGGCCTGAGCGCGCTGTTGCCATCGGGGAAGCTGCCCACGACGCGGGTGCGGCGTCGGATCTCCCTGTCCGGCCGTTCGATCATGTTGTTCGTGCGGATCCTCCTGCGGTGCTCGTTCGGGAATTCGGCCAGCAGGTAGACGGTCGTCTCCCCGATGCCCTCCCTGAGGCAGTTGGCGGCGGTCTTGAGCTTCCTGGATTCCATCTCGGACGCGACTTCCCCGGCCTTGGCCAAAGCGGATTCCCGGGATTCCATGGCGAAGATGGCCTTCAGGGCGGAGGACGCCCAATCCCGACGGCCCGGCGGCACCTTGGAGAGCACGTTTCTCATGAAGTGCACCATGCACCGCTGGTATCTCGCGTTCGGCAGCATGGAGTTGACGGTGGAGACGAGTCCCGCGCAGCGGTCTCCGACCACCAATCCGACGCCTCCCAGACCGCGTTCGATCATACTGCGGACGAACTGCTCCCAGCTGGCGGAATCCTCCTCCATGCCCTCGGCGACGCCGATCACCTCGCGACGGCCGTCCCTGTCGACTCCTATGGCGACAAGCACGCTCACGTTCTCCACAGAACCGCCCCAGAAACGCTTGTGCCACACGCCGTCCATGAACACGTACGGGTACTCCGAATCCAGCGGGCGCTTGCGCCACGCCTCAATCTCCCCGCACACCTTCTTGAGCTTGTCGGAGAGCGTCTGCGAGGGCATGCGGTCGCCCCACAGCAGCCGGCCGGTGTCATCCACGTGCCTGGTGGACACCGGCCGCCAGGCACATGTCGATCAATGATTCCTCGACGCTCTGCTCGCGCCGCCGGTATCGTTCGATCACCGCCGACTCGAAGACCGCGCCCTTCAGTTTCGGCACCTTCGGCTCCGGCTTGCCGGCCTTGGCGGTCAGACTGCGTTCGTAGTGGCCGGCACGGTACGCCTTGCGTTCGCCGGTGCGCTCGTATCTGGCGGCGTTGGCGATCTCGTCGGCCTGAAGCGTCGGGCATCGCGTTGACTATTTGTTCGACCTTGTCACGTACCATGGCGTCGAGCTTCGTCTCGAACATGGCGTCGTCGAACTGTATGATTTCCTTGGACATGGCCTC
>JAIJJM010000029.1 GCA_022728415.1 Collinsella sp.
CTCGCAGTATCCGGTTCTCAAGGTGCACGCCTGCGCGGTGTATCCGGTCCGACCGGGCCGCGCGGCAAGGAGATATATTGCCAGACCGGAGGGCCCCCGCGGGCGGGAATCGCGCACTCCATATTTTGTTCACAAATGAATCGGTCCCTCAGCTGCTTCACTGAGGCCGTATTCGAAGCGACAGCTTCTAATATTGGCGATGACCAGCTGGTTTATAGGTATTAAGGCATCGGTCATCTCTGGAGCGCCACTTTACTCCAAAAGCATCAGCTATTTGTTTCCCGTCGGTAAAAGGCAGGTTTTGTTCGCCAAGCGTTCTTATATATAGAGAAGTTCGGGTTCGAACCCGTGGCGCGGCAACAAAAAAGCGGCCGGCATCCGCCAGTCGCTTTTCTATTCTATGGTGGGCCGTCAGGGGTTCAGCCTGCTCCGCAGGCGGCCGCTGCGGCGCTTCGCGCCTTGCGCGCTGCGCTGGCAAACGCTCACGCGTTTCCTCAGCTCCGCGCCCCGACGGGTTCGAACCCATGCACCGGCAACAAAAAAGCGACCAACCGGAGTCGATCGCTTTCTTTTCTATGGTGGGCCGTCAGGGGTTCGAACCCTGGACCTTGGGATTAAAAGTCCCCTGCTCTGCCAGCTGAGCTAACGGCCCGCGGGTGGCATTGTACCACGGTCTGGGACTATTCCCAACTCCATTGGCCGTTCTGGAAAATCACAACTTCACGTCCATCAGGCGTAATGCCCGCAATATCGATGTCGTCCGTGCCAATCATAAAGTCGACATGCGTGCTCGAGACGTTAACGCCATGCTCCAAGAGCTCCTCTTTGGACATATCATATCCACCCTCGATGCACTCGGGGAAGCCGACTCCCAGCGCAAGATGACAGCTGGCATTCTCGTCATAGAGCGTGTCATAGAACAGAACGCCACTTTCGCGGATCGGCGTGTTCTTGGAGATGAGCGCGACCTCGCCCAGACGAGCGGCACCTTCGTCGGTGTCAATGATGCTCGCGAGCGTCGCCTTGCCAACGCGGGCATCGTAGTCCACTACGCGGCCGGCCTCGAACTTAATCCAAAAATCGTCAACCCTGTTACCGTGGTGAATGAGCGGCATGGCCGAGTACACGATACCGTCGGCGCGCATACGATCAGGCGAGGTGAAGACTTCCTCGGTGGGAATGTTGGGGAAGAAGGGGTGCCCATCGGGCGTCTTGCCCTTGCCGCCGGCCCACTCGTGACCCTTCGTCATGCCAATCGTCAGATCGGTTCCATTTGCCGCGGTGTAATGCAGGCGGTCAAAACGATTGTCATTCAAGAAGCGCAAATTCTTTTCGAACGCCGCGTCATGGAGTTCCCAGTCGCTCTCCGGATCTTGGCCATCGGCACGAGCGGTGTGCAGAATCGCATTCCATAGTTTATAGATCGCAACCTCATCCGCATCGCCCGAGAACACCTCGCGCGCCCATGCCACGACCGGCGCGCCGGCGATGCACCACGGGTTGATGTTGTAGTCCAGCCCACGGCGGAAGACCTTGCACTGCGTATTCCTTGCCTTGGAAGCCGCGGCGGGCTTGGCCGGATCGATACCCTTGAGAGCCGCAGGGTCCGCGCCCTCGATAAAGATAAAGCAGGCACCGTCCTGGGCCAGGGAATCCAGCTGCAGGCGCTTCCACTCGGGCGTCTGCTCAAAATAGCTTTTCTCGACATGCTCGTACGTGAGCCTCGTCACGGCATCATCGGCCCAAATGACCGTCACGTGGCCAGCGCCGGCGGCATAAGCCTCCGCGACCACCACGCGGGCAAAGGATGCGCACTCGACCGGAGACTGAACGACAACCTCCTGGCCGGGCTTGACGTTTACGCCCTTGCGGACAATCAATCGCGCGTAGTTTTTAATCTTGGGCTCCAGGGCCTTCATACCCTCCAGAGCCTCTTCGACCGTCAGGGCAGCTCGAATCATGTGCCACTCCATCTATCTATAGAACAGTAAAAAGGCGCGCCGCAAAAACGACGCGCCTTATATCTTAGCGATAAGTATGTATGCAAACGCTACTTCTTCTTGGAGTCCTTTTTGTCCTCCTCGGCAGCTGCGCGCTCGATAAGAGTGTTGAGCTTATTCTCGGACATGCCCTCGGCCTGCGCGCGGTACATGTTCCGCAAGGGACGAATACGAGCGAAGTCATAGATAAAGTCACCCAGGATGATGACATAGGACGCAACGATGCCAACCATCTGAACAGGACTGGACACCGTGCCGCCGGGAGCGAAGTGGAACGAAACCCCAATTGCCACGATGAGCACCATGCCGATAGCGAGCACGGCCCACCAAATACGGCGGCGCTTGGTGTAGTCCTCATCCTGCTTGAGAAGGATATTCGACACCGTGTAGATGCGATCCTCGCGGGCGCGCTGCTTGGCCTTGCGGGCGCGTTTTTCCTCCTTGGAAAGGCCTTCCAGGTTTTCACCCTTCTCGAGCTCTTTGCGGCGAGCTTTAGACGAAGCCGGCACGACGCGAACGGAGCTCGCTGCCTGGCGGGCGGGCTTAGCAGATGCGGCGGACTTGCGCGCAACCCCGGTAACTTCGTGGGATTGCGTGCGCTTGTTCGTGGCGCTACGGGTACTCACTTATGCGTTCTCCTTCATGCTTATGAACTGGGAGCCCGTGATGATCTGGAAGGCCTCGCGATAGCGCTCGGACGTGCCATCGATGACCTCGGCGGGCAGGTGCGGGGTCTCCCCCGTCATATCCCAGTTGGCTTTGAGCCAATTGCGGACGAATTGCTTGTCGTAGCTGGGCTGAATCTTGCCCTCCTCGTAGCTGGCGGCAGGCCAGAAACGGCTGGAGTCGGGCGTGAGGCACTCGTCGATCAGCGTAACCTTGCCATCGATGACGCCGAACTCGAACTTGGTGTCGGCGATGATGATGCCTCGCGTGGCGGCATACTCGGCAGCGGCCTTGTAAATCTTGAGGGACAGGTCGCGAATCTGTGCGGCGATGTCCTCACCCACGATCTCACAGCAACGCTCGAACGAAATGTTCTCGTCGTGGTCGCCGATCGCGGCCTTCGTGGACGGCGTGAACAGCGGCTCGGGAAGCTTGGAGGCCTCGGTCAGACCCTCGGGCAGCTGAATGCCGCAGACGGTACCGTTCTCGTCATAGGTCTTCTTGCCCGAACCGGTCAGATAGCCGCGGACGATGCACTCGATAGGAATCGTCTGGGCCTTCTTGACCAGCATGGCGCGGCCTGCGAGGTAGTCACGATACTCGGCAAACTCCTCGGGGAAATCCGCCGGGTCGATGGAGACGAGATGGTTGGGAACGATGTCGGCAAACTTATCGAACCAGAATGCCGAGATGCGGTTGAGCACCTCTCCCTTAAACGGAATCTCGTCGGGAAGAATGAAGTCGAACGCAGAAATGCGGTCGGTGGCGACCATCAGCAGGTTTTCACCGGCATCATAGATATCACGAACCTTGCCACGGGAATCCGGACGACGCTCCATCGTTGTCACGTGAGTCACTCCTTACCAAAATACGACAGTAATGCGGGTTCTTTCCCGCACGTTTTCGCAAACTCGGAGCGGCAGGGACGAAACCCCTCCTTCACCGAATAGCGAAAAGCTAGTGCTCCATTGTAGTAGATGCCGCGTCCGCCGTGTGCTCGCGAGGCAGATGAATCGTAAAAGTCGTACCCTTTCCAAGCTCCGACTCCACGGATATGTAGCCGTGATGACGCTCGACAATCTGCTTGGTCACGGCGAGGCCCACGCCCAGGCCACCCGCTTCGCGGGCGCGACTGGCGTCGGCACGCCAAAAACGACCGAAGATGCGCGACAAATCATCCTTGGCGATACCGATGCCCGTATCCGAAACCGCGATATCGACGTGCTTGCGGTCACTGAGCACCGACACCACGACCCAACCCCCCTCGGGGGTATAGCGCATGGCGTTACTCAAAAGGTTGATGACGCATTGCGTGATCATGTCGGGATCTGCCTCGACAACGTCATCGTGGCCCTGCGTCTCATCTGCAAAGCGCAAACGCAGGTCACGGTCGGCAAACAGGCGCTCCTGGCCGTTCACAATCGAACGCACAAACGGCACCATATCCACCGGCTCCAGGTTGAGCGGCGCGGTACTGTTTTCCATGCGCGACAGGTCGAGCATCTGCTGCACCAGACGGGCCAGACGACGCGTCTCGGATGCGACTGTCTCCAGGTGTTCGTCATCGGTGGGATACACACCGTCTTGCATGGCCTCGACCGTTGCAAGCATTGCCATGAGCGGCGTGCGCAGCTCGTGGGCAACATCAGAGGTCAGGCGCTTCTCGTGCTTCATATCCTTTTCGAGCGAGGTGGCCATCTCGTCGAAGGTCTCTCCCAGCTGATCGATCTCATCATCGCCGCGCAAGCCCGTACGAGCGGACAGGTCTCCATCGCGGATTTGCTTGGCGGTGCTGGTTATACGATGAATCGGCTTGGTGAGCATGCGCGACACGAGTGATCCGATAACGACCGAGATGCAGACGGCCACAACCGCAGCAAGGGCCATGGCGTTAAAGGTCTTCTCCCTGAATGCTGAGTCTGCTTTGGTGAGCAGGGCATCGGAGCCAATCGCCCACAATTTGACCTGACCCACGTGCTCGCCGGAGGACGTCACGATCTCAACGTTGGCAACACTATTGGAATCGGTGGGAGCAGACGAGACCGGGCTGTGCGATGCCTTCTTTCCGCTCGTACCGTCGGTCGTCGCCTGATTTTCGCGTACATCGGCAGTAGCGCTTGCCGAGGGCCACGAGTCGTCATAGACGACAACGCCCTTTTTGTTGACGACCTGCATGCCCAGATCGTCGGACACCAAACTCGATGTCGCGACCGTGCGCAGCTCGCCCGCAGTCCAATTGCCGTTTTCCTCGTACGACGTCGCAAGCTTTTCGGCTGCGGAATTGGCGATTTCGACGATATTGGAGCGCGTGTAGTCCGAAAAAACCGTACCCCATACAACGGAGACCACGCCTACCAGCACCAATACCGTCATGAGCGATGTCAGGGCGAAAGCCAGGGCCATGCGCGAGGGATAGCTCATCGTTGGCCGTGAATCGGAACGAGGCGTGTTCCAACTAGCCTTGGAACCCGCCTCGTTCTCCTGCTTATGCTTTTGCCCGATTTCAAAGCGCGCAGGTGTCATATGTGATTTCCTTTATTTCTCGTCCGACTTATCGGTCTTGGTCGGAGCCTCGAAGCGATAGCCGACACCGTGGACGGTGTAGAGCCACTTGGGCTTCTTGGGATCGTCGCCCAGCTTGGCGCGAAGGTTCTTCACGTGGCTGTCGATGGTGCGCTCATAACCCTCAAAGTCATAGCCGAGCACCTTCTCGACCAGCTCCATGCGGTTGTAGACGCGGCCGGGGTGACGGGCAAGCGTGGTGAGCAGCTTAAACTCGGAAGCCGTCAGGTCAACTTCCTTGCCCTCGACCAAAATCTTGTGGCCCGAGATGTCAATGACCAGATCGCCAAAGTCGAGCACCTCGACGGCCGGCTCATCGGCCTGGTGGGCACGGCGGAACAAGGCGCGTACGCGCGCGACAAGCTCGCGCGGCGAGAACGGCTTGATCAGGTAGTCGTCGGCACCGAGCTCGAGGCCGATAATACGATCCTCGATCTCGCCCTTGGCCGTCAGCATAATGATGGGGACATCCGAGGTGTCGCGAATGGTGCGGCAAACGCGCTCGCCGGGAATCTTAGGGAGCATGAGGTCGAGCACGACCAGGTCGAACTGATGCTTCTCGAACTCCTCGATAGCGGACTGGCCGTCGCCCACGCCCACAACCCAATAGCCCTCGCGCTCGAGATAGGCAGCGACAGCGTCACGGATTGCCTTCTCATCCTCGACCAGCAGAATCTTTTTTGCATCTGAAGCCATAACACGGCCCCCCTGTCTCAATTAGCTAAGAACAAGCTCATTTTAACGCACCTGAGCCCACCGGGTATCGCATGGGTGCGATACCCGGTGGGCGGTACTCATAATCACAACGCGCTTATTCCCCTGCCGGCGCCTTTTTAACCCCTCGGAGACTAAAGAGAGAACAAGCGAGCGGTGACCGTCTCGGGAATTCCCTGGCTGTTACGCACCGTTGCGTACGTTAAGAACGAGTTCGATTTACCCGCCGTAGCAGGATAATCGCCATACTCCAAGGCTCGGTCGGGCGACAGAAGCGAGCCGTAGGTCTTAGCCGAAGTGTCAATCAAAAAATGCGACGCCTGAACTTTAACCAGGTATTTATTTTTCCTTCCCGCAGCACACGCGAGCGGCTCACGCGAAAGGAAGAGGTACGGCCCGCCCTCGTTACCGATATAGGTGCCCATATTGCCCAGGCTACCCACACCGCTATACGTCGCCTCAATGGAGAACACAAAGGTGTCGCCCATATACACGGCCTCGAAAGGCGAAACCGACGAAGGAAGCACCAGCTGAGCTCGCTTCGTGTTGTTGCCGTCAGTCAGGTCGATCGCCGTCATCCCGTAATAGACGCCCTCATCATTGTGCACGCGGGGCGAGATGGTCAGGATGCCGTCGCTCACACGCGGGGCGGATGCGAAGCGGCCCGTCGACTTCCAAATAGTCTCAGGTTTGGACTCGCTGGGCGACTGACGGTAGCAATACGAATCGTTACTCGTCTTGGTGCCGCCGGACGAAGGCATCTTATACCAGATGACCGACGACCCATACGCTGCGAAGAGTGGCGGATCATAGTTTTTGCCACCGCGGTCGAGCTCGACAGCATTGCCGGTAAGGGAGGAGCCTGCAAGGTTTTGCGCATAGAGTTTCCAAGACGCATTGGCAAAGTTCATCTCGACCCACGCAAACACGCCATCACCCGCGCGAACGTCGTAAAACGCATAACCGGTTCCCTCAACGGGATCCTCGATAAGTGTGGTAAGCGAGCCATCGCCCAGGTTGAGCACACCCAGCGTATTGGCATGCAAGGCAGAAGCAGGCGCCATCATCGCGGCGGCGTAGTCGCCGTCACAGTAGTACAGCAGCGTGCCCAGCGGCAGTGTCCACGAAGCCGCGGGCTCAAGATCGATATCAACAGCTTCGTATTCATCAGTGATCGAGACAATCTTCGAATCGTCCTTGATAACCTGCGGCTCGCCGGCGGCATCATCGCTGGTGCCCGTTTTTTTCGAGCAACCGGCAAGCACCGTGGCAGCGCCCGCAGCAGCACCGACGAGCACAAAGCCACGGCGCGATATTCCATTCTTGATGTGGTCGGCGATACCCATTAGGCGATCTCGGCGCGAGCGGCCTCGATAGCGCGCGTGAGCTGATCGGCGCATGAGGTCTTTCTCATACCGCAGGTATTACCGGCGAGAACCTCGATTACGCGATCGGTGGGAGCGCCCTCGACCAGCCTGGAGATGGCCTTGAGGTTGCCATCGCAGCCGCCGGTAAACTCGACGCCCAGCACCTTGCTGCCGTCATCGGAAAGGTCAAGGTGGATATTGCGAGAACATACACCCTGAGGCTCGTAGTCAAAACTAATCATTGAGATCCCCTCTCGTAAAGCAATTTCAGACGTCTATTATCCCCGTCTTTCCCTAAATGCAACGAGGCGCTTTGCCGGCAACACACATTACCAGCAAAGCGCCCTCAAAAGCTAATGTTATGTCCGAACCTACTCGAAGCTCAGCTGCTCCAGGCGATCGAAGACCGTATCGATGCGGGTAAGGAAGTCCCACGGATCAAAGATCTCGTCGAGCTTCTCCTGGCTGACGGTGCAGCGCGGATCGGCCTCGAGACGCTCCTTAAAGGTGGGGCCAGAGACACAATCCTGCACCTCGTGCCAGGTGGCCATGGCGTTTTCCTGCACGATAGCGTAGGCGTCCTCGCGGGTAATGCCCGTGTCGACGAGGGCAAGCAGCACCTTAGAGGAGAAGATGAGGCCGCGGGTCTTGTTGAGGTTGGCCATCATGCGGGCCGGGTACAGCTGCAGGCCGTCGATAACGCGAATGAGACACTGGAACATATGGTCAAGCGCGATAAAGCTATCGGCCTGGGCGACACGCTCGGCGGAAGAGTGCGAAATGTCGCGCTCGTGCCACAGGGCAACGTTGTCAAAGGCGACCTGAGCGTTGGACTTCACGACGCGCGACAGGCCGCAGACCTTCTCCATGGTGATGGGGTTGCGCTTGTGCGGCATGGCGGAGCTGCCCTTTTGGCCCTTGCGGAAAGGTTCCTCGGCCTCGAGCGTATCGGTCTTCTGCAGGTTGCGGACCTCGGTCGCGATGCGCTCGCAGGTGGCCGCTGTAGTGGCAAGCACGCCGGCAAGGTAGGCGTGGTGATCGCGGCTGATGACCTGTGTGGACAACGGATCGTGGACCAGGCCCAGGTGCTCGCAGACGTACTCCTCGACGAACGGATCGATGGAGCTGTAGGTGCCGACGGCACCGGAGATGGCACCGAAGGCAACGTTCTTGCGAGCGTCCTCAAGACGATCGAGATCGCGCTTGAGCTCCCATGCCCAAGAGCCAAACTTCATACCGAAGGTCATCGGCTCGGCATGGATGCCATGGGTGCGGCCGGCGCAGAGCGTATTGCGTTCCTCGAAGGCGCGACGCTTGCAGATCTCGCCAAGCTTCTTAACGTCCTCGATAATCAGGTCACATGCCTGAGTAAGCTGATAGCACAGAGCCGTATCACCCAGATCGGAGCTAGTCATACCGTAGTGAACCCAGCGGCTAGGCTTGGGCTCGCCCTCGGGAACATCGGCGTCGATATATTCCTTCATGTTGGTCAGGAAGGCGATGACATCGTGGCGCGTGACCTCCTCGATCTCGTCGACCTTTGCCTTCTCAAAGTTGGCGTGGTCGCGAATCCACTGGGCCTCTTCTTTGGAAATACCGATCTTGCCGAGCTCCGCCTGGGCCTCGCAGGCCAGGACCTCAATCTCCTGCCAAATGGTGTACTTATTCTCGAGGGAGAAGATGTGTCCCATCTCCGGGCGGGTATAGCGATCGATCATAGCGGCTCCTTTTTGGTTATTGGCACGTTGGTCGTAACCCAACCATTGTACCGTGCGCGGGTGCGAGTAACGATAACGGGCATTAACCTAACATTTTGGAATTGGAGCGGGCAATGTAAATGGGCTGCGGTGTCACCGCAGCAAGCGGCAACAGCTGCGTGAACTAATGTAATTTCAGTCGCTATCTGCGAAGCTACACGCAAAATTACATTAGAAGGAGACGTACTGTTTGCCGTTTCCCCTGGCAGCTGCCCTGCAAGGTCAATGGAAAGCGCAAACATTATATGCATTGAAATATATGAGCTCACAGCTGGTCTACAGTCTTATGTGCGACTGACTAATGTAGCGAGAGATATAATTACATTAGTTGCGGATTAAATTACATTATATGGAGTGTCATGATACGAAAACCGAGCGAAATGCCCTCCCTGCTTCTGCGCATCATTGCCGACGTCGAGACCGAGGTCGTCGAATACAAGGCAGCAAAGCAGAACTATGATTTCGAGGACATTGGCAAGTATTTTTCCGCCCTCAGCAATGAGGCAAATTTGCGCAAGGCAGAGTGCGGATGGCTTTTCTTTGGCATTTCAAACGACCGCCAAATAAAGGGGACCGCCTACCGTAAAGAATCCCAAACGCCAAGCGTCGGCCTGCGACGTCTAAAGCACGAGATCGCCCAATACACAAATAACGGCATGACTTTCGAAGAGATTTACGAGTTTGAGGTTGATGGCAAGAGAGTCATTGCTTTCCAGATACCGGCTGGCAGCTTCGCAACGCCAACGACCTGGCACGGAATCCCCTGGTCACGTGAGAATGAATCCCTCGTAGAGATGCCCAAGTTCAAACTCGACGCCATCTACGGGCAGAGTCGACCCGACTGGTCGCGTCAGATTGCCTACGAGGCAAACCTCGATGACCTTGATCCAGAGGCAGTTAGCTTTGCGTGCTCCAAATTCGTCGAAAAGTTCGGAGAAAGCCAGCCCGCCGTTCGTAGCCTCGATGAAGAATCCATCCTCAGCAAGATGGCGCTTGTAATCCACGGCCACGTGAGCAATGCGGCGCTCGTTCTTCTGGGCAAACCGGAATCGAGCGTCTTTCTGGGTGGTATCGAGCCGCGCATCACTTGGACGCTCTATGCGAGCGACGGCTCCACTATGGCCTATGAGCACTTTGAGCCGCCCTTCATTCTGCAGGTCGATCGTATCCTGGGAAAGATAAGAAACGAAAAATATCGCTTCTTCGACCGTGAAGAGACGCTATTTCCCACCGAAGCGCATCGTTACAGTCCCGAAGTCATTCGAGAACTTCTCCATAACGCCATAGCACATCAAGATTTCAGGATGTCAGGGAAGATCAACGTTCTCGAGTATGAGGATAAGCTTGTATTCAAGAACGAGGGTACTTTTATCCCCGAGACGATAGAGAACGCGCTCGCGAGCGGCTACAAACCGCCCTACTACCGTAACCCCCTGCTTTCAAGCGCCATGAACAAAACAGGCATGATGGACCGCAACGCCATAGGCATTCGCAACGTCTTCGACATTCAGCGCAACCGCCTATTACCAATGCCCACCTACGATCTATCTGAGATTGGGCGCGTTGCCGTAACACTGTACGGTACGGTTCTCAACGAGGACTATTCTCGACTTCTCGCAAGCAATCGAAATCTTGATTTGGTGACAGTGCTGCTGTTGGACCTCGTTCAGAAGGGGTTGCCCGTCACAAAAGAACAGTCGCGCCTACTTCATGAACAGGGCCTCGTTAGAGGCCGCTACCCCAAACTGACGGTCTCAGCCGAGGTGGCAGCGGCCACCGGTGCCCACAGCGAGTATGTGCGAAACAAAGGCGTAGACAACAGTGTCTTCAAGGAACTGATTTTGGAACTCCTGCGCGTGCGCCCATGTTCAAGAGCGGAGATTATCGCAGGGCTGGATCATGCCTTGCCGGCAGACCTTACGGCAAAGCAAAAAGGCGACCATGTAAGCTATCTGCTCCAAAGCCTACGAAAAGCTGGTCGCATCACCAACGCTGGAAGCACTTCGGCTGCTGAGTGGCACATAGTCGAGTGATATGACTCGCGATTTCGATTCTGCCAACAAGTACATTCCAAGCCAAGTGCGCAACTAGCCCAGAATGTGCCTGACTGCCAGTCGTGATAGGACACATCCTTCGTCGCCTAGCATCGCACAGCGTCAGGCAACAGCGCATATGGTTGATCTAACTGAAGTCGACACCCAATCGGGCATTGCGACCTCGCGAGACGGCAGTCTCATACAACAAAAATAGCTCCCTGCCACTCCATGCATGAGCAGCAGGGAGCGCTCATGGCGGACCATTTCTCAAGTTCCACCTTCCTCAACCGTAAAAACGCCCAACGTCTTAGAGGCCGTTTTTATGTTTGTTGGCTTTTTTCTTTAATTAAAAATCATCCAAAATGATCTACGCCAAACTCGTTAACAACTGGGAGAAAGACATTCTGCATAGCGGAACGATCATCATGGCTTGTTCTGGCCAGAAATACGGCATCCTTGGCAGGGCCATCATGCTTACGGAGGTGCCCTGTCAGGTTCGAGTCTCGGCTCTTTATTGAAAAAAAGCACGGCACCGTAATGGTGCCGTGCTTGTGCTTTTTACTGGAGCGGGCAACGGGACTCGAACCCGCGAGTGTCAGCTTGGGAAGCTGATGCCTTACCACTTGGCGATGCCCGCAATTATGCATTCCAGCAAATCGGATGCTTGCCTAGTATATACCGAGCGTCACAAGGGAGCAATATAAATGCAGCGCACCGTCGCACACCCCGATGCGAAGGCCTACGACACGTGCTTTAGCTGATCTTTTG
>JAIJJM010000742.1 GCA_022728415.1 Collinsella sp.
CCGCCGAAGGGCGAAATGTTGATGAGAACAACTACTGGCTGCGCCGTGAAGCAGCGGGTGATATCCGGCGCGTGAATAAAAAGGTGAATACCGATGACGATAAGCTTTAACACCATTCCGTCGAATACGCTGGTTCCGTTGTTTTATGCGGAAATGGATAACCAGGCGGCGAATACTGCACAGGACAGCGGAGCATCGCTGCTGATTGGTCATGCCAATAACGGTGCAGAGATTGTTGCCAACAGTCTGGTGCTGATGCCGTCGGCAGACTATGCACGCCAGATTTGTGGTGTGGGAAGTCAGCTGGCGCGTATGGTCGAGGCTTATCGCCAGACCGACCCGTTTGGTGAGCTGTATGTGATTGCCGTTCCTGAATCCACGGGCGCGGCGGCAACGGTTACGCTGACGGTGACCGGGGCGGCAACCGAAACCGGCACGGTGAATGTGTATGTGGGACGTACCCGCGTGCAGGCACCGGTGACCAATGGCGATAACGTCACGATGATTGCCAGCAGTATCCAGGATGCCATCAATGCCGTTCCGACTCTGCCGTTTACAGCTTCATCTTCGGCTGGTGTTGTCACGCTGACCGCGCGTCATAAGGGGCTTTGCGGGAATGAAATTCCTGTCAGCCTCAATTACTACGGCTTCGGTGGGGGCGAAGTGCTGCCAGCGGGCGTACAGATTGCCGTGGCGACGGGGACCGCCGGAACGGGCGCTCCGGTTCTCACCGGCGCGGTGGCTGCAATGGCGGATGAGCCGTTTGATTATATCGGTCTGCCGTTCAACGACACGGCCTCCGTTAACACGCTGGTGACCGAGATGAACGATACCAGCGGTCGCTGGAGCTATGCGCGTCAGCTGTATGGTCATGTGTATACGGCAAAGACCGGCACACTGTCAGAACTGGTGAACGCAGGTGACCAGTTTAACCAGCAGCACATCACCCTGGCGGGGTACGAAAAAGAAACCCAGACGCCTGCCGACGAGCTGGCAGCCAGCCGTACCGCCCGCGCGGCAGTGTTTATCCGCAACGATCCGGCACGTCCCACGCAGACCGGTGAGCTGGTGGGTATGCTGCCTGCGCCGAAGGGGAAACGGTTCACGATGACCGAGCAGCAGACCCTGCTGTCTCATGGCGTGGCAACGGCGTATGTCGAAAGCGGGGTGCTGCGCATTCAGCGTGATGTCACCACGTACAGGAAAAACGCTTACGGGGTTGCGGATAACAGCTACCTCGACAGCGAGACGCT
Organism: Collinsella sp.; assembly: GCA_022728415.1. The sequence goes on from JAIJJM010000742.1 coordinate 1,254, forward strand.
GCATACCAGCGCGTATGTACTGCGCAAACTGAAATCCGTCATTACCAGTAAGTACGGGCGTCACAAGCTTGCCAGTGACGGTACCCGCTTTGGTCCCGGTCAGGCGATTGTCACCCCGGCGGTGATCAAAGGGGAACTGCTGGCAACCTACCGTCAGCTCGAGCGTGCGGGGATCGTGGAAAACTACGAACTGTTTAAGCAGTACCTGGTTGTGGAGCGTGATGCCAGCGATCCGAACCGCCTGAACACGCTGTTCCCGCCTGACTATGTTAACCAGTTGCGTGTCTT
>JAIJJM010000743.1 GCA_022728415.1 Collinsella sp.
GCGGTACCCGTACCTGCCCTTGGACGCGGCGAACGCCTCCGCCGCCTCCGTCCCGAGCCCGGCGTATCCGTCAACGCTCAGCCTGGCGTGGCAGCAGTGGTGGCCGCCCGGCGCGATGCCGGGCAGGCATGTCATCGAGCCGGGCGAACACGCCGGCCTCAGACGGTCGGCCGGCAGGGTCTTCTCCCTGTTCGACAGGCGCCGCGGATCGGCGCCCGGGTCTTTTCCCGCGACCTCCGCCACCTCCCGCATCAACGCGTCCTCCAGCCCCAGCTCCTCGGCCCCGCGACGCAACGCCTCCGCGTCATCGCAGACGGCTCCGGCGTTCCGTCTTCGCCGCGGCGCCGGCTTGTCGGCCTGGCCGGCGTTCCCGTTCCCGGCCCGCAGCGCGGCCATTCCACCCTGTACGCCCCGGCCCGGTCGTGGACCGCTCCGACGCCCGCGCCGAGCCGTTCGGCGGCCCGCTTCCGCCGCCCGGCATCGGTTCCGATCGCCTTGGCCCTTGTCTCCAGCGGGATGATGGGTTCCGCCATACGACCGGCATACCGGGGATCCTTCGCCGGCCGGCGTTCCGGGCACTGCCTGGTCGGATAGCCCAGGCGCCTCACCCACCTGGGCCGTAGTCATCGGCGTGGTGAAATACAGGCCCACCGCGCGCTCCCGTTCTTCGGGACCGGACATACGAAAAACCTTTCGCTCAGTCTCCAAGAAAACATCCGCAGCCCCAGCTCCGAATGGCTCATCGAACAGCAGGATGTCTTTACCTGTCAAAATCGTTCTGACGAATGATGCACGTTGCCGCATACCTCCAGACATGGCATATGGCGGCTTGTTCGAATACTCGCCCAAACCGAAACACTCAAGATAAGGAATAGCCTCCTTCAGGGCCTTACGTTTCGAGAGATGCTGGTTCATCAACGATAGAGCCGTGTTCTCAGCGAAAGACCAAAAACACCGCTTTGTTTCCCACCCGTTAAACCAAACGGCTAGGAACGTAACATGTCAGGATCTCGTTCTTCCCTGATTATCAACGGCTTTGGGATCCAAATATGATCTGTTAACATCCTCGTTGGAGAGCATACGAAATGACTTCATATTCCGATACAAAAAAGATACAAAAAAGGGGAGCACAAGCATATTTTGCTTGAACTCCCCTCAGTCGCCTGCGGCGACGGCTGCTGATTGTTGGCTCACTGTCGTTCGCGCCTCACCTACAAGCAGCCCACTGGGCTGTTTGCTTTACGGTTCGGCCCCTCAAAGAGGGGAGCCAAGAGTAAGTGATTACTCGACGGTGTTCTTCGGGACCTCGATGCCGTTGCCGAACTTGACATCGCGGGCGGCAGCCACGCGGGACGGCAGGCCGTAGATGTCGATGAAGCCGTTGGAGGACTTCTGATCGAAGGTATCGCCGGAATCGTAGGTGGCGAGCTTGTAGTCGTACAGCGAGGAGTCGGAACGACGGCCGGTCACCACAGCGCGACCGCCATGCAGGACCATGCGAATCTCACCGGACACGTACTTCTGGGTGTCCTCGATGAA
>JAIJJM010000744.1 GCA_022728415.1 Collinsella sp.
GAGGAAATGGTTGAGCCGGATGGCCGCGACGGCGGCCGCCATGGCGACCCTGTTGACCGGCGGCGTCGTCGCCGGCACCGCGTTGGCCGCCGACACCGACGAGCCCGGCCTGACGGCATCGAAGACGGTGACCGCGACTGACAAGCCGAACGTGTTCGACGTGAACCTGTCGGCCACGGGCCGTGACTACGCGAAGAACAGGGAACATGCCCTGTTCGTTCTGGATCGCACCGGTTCGGTGGACCAGGCTGAGTATGACGAGATCGCGAACGCTGTGCGTTCCCTGGGCAGGCGTCTGATGGCGACGGGCCAGGTGCAGGTGAGCGTGGTCCTGTTCGCCGGCGGCGCGGTGGAGGAGAATTCGGTCTGGTACGACGGGTACGAGAACATGGTGACGCACAGCACCAACCCGGCGGACCTGGACAGGATCATGGTGCCCGTCTCTACTACTACTACTACTCATAACGGCGTCTTCTATGGCTCCGAGTATGGCACGAACTGGGAGGCCGCTTTCGACGGTGCGTCGAACGTGATGGCGCACGAGCAGCTGCCCACGGACGTGTTCTTCTTCAGCGACGGACACCCCAACACATGGGCTGGCGCGGATGGCTACAAAGAAGAAGAAGCCTATTCCCGCGCGCTGTCCCGCGCGAGGGAGTTCGCCGCCTCGTATGGCGACCACATCCAGAACTTCACATCGATCGGTTTGCAGCGCGGCGGCCAGGACCTGTCGAAGCTGGAGCATCTGAGCAAGGACGTGTTCGGCGCGAAGGCGAAGACCGAATTCTCCTCCACCGGCGACCAGATCTCCGAGGACCTGGAATCCAACGTCGAAAATGAGCTGATGACCGGCGGTTTCGCCAAGGGCGTGACCCTGACCGACCAGCTGAGCGGCAACGTCAAACCGGTCTCCACCGATACGAAGGGCCGTCCCGGCCTGAGCGTGGGCGTGAGCACGGATGGCGGCAAGGCGACGACCCTCGTTGAGGGCAAGGACTACGAGTACACGTACGCGAACAACCGCATCAGCGTGAGACTGCTGAACCAGCTGAAGGGCTCCCAGACCGTCACGGTCACGATCCCCGTCAAACCCACTGACAAGGTCCTCCAGCAGGCCGTCGCCGGACAGACCGGCCCCGACACGGGAGACCCGGACACCGGCATCCTGTCCGCCGGCAAGCATGGCTGGTATTCCAACACCGGCACCAACACCGTCACCCACACCAGCCCGAACACTGGCGCGACCGGCACGAGCACCCTGCCCAGGCCCGTCATCCCCGTTCAGGTCGCCAGACTCCAATACGACAAGAATGCCGAGACCGCGACCGGCGATATGGGCAAGGACGCGGTGACCGCGCCCGCCGGCAGCGAGCAGGCCATCGCCGCGAACAAGTTCGCCAACGCCAACTACACCTTCCAGGGCTGGAACACCCAGGCCGACGGCAAGGGCATGACCTACCAGAAGGGCGACAAGCTGACCCTGCCCGAGGGCACCACCATCCTGTACGCGCAGTGGAAGCGGATCCCTGATGAGCGTG
>JAIJJM010000745.1 GCA_022728415.1 Collinsella sp.
CATCTTCGAGACAGGCGACACTTACACCCATGTGCTCAAAGGCATCACCATGAATGTGCGCCAAGGCGAGTTCCTCGCCATCATGGGACCATCCGGTTCCGGCAAATCCACGCTGATGAACACGCTGGGCCTGCTCGACCGCCCATCATCCGGCACCTACCGCCTGTGCGGCATGGACGTGCAGAATCTGAGTGATGACGAACGCTCCGAACTGCGCGGGTGGCTCATCGGCTTCGTGTTCCAATCCTTCAATCTGCTGCCGCGCACCAGCGTGCTGCGCAACGTGATGCTGCCCCTGGCCTATTCCGACTGCCCGGTGCGTGAACGGGAAGGGCGTGCCATCAAAGCACTCCAATCAGTGGCGTTGAGTCCGGAACTGTTCGACCGCAAAACCAATGAACTCTCCGGTGGTCAGATGCAGCGCGTGGCCATCGCCAGAGCGTTGGTACAGGACCCGCCGCTGATTCTCGGCGACGAGCCGACCGGCAACCTGGACTCCAAAACCGGCGATGCGGTGATGCACACGTTCGAACAGCTCAAGCAGCAAGGCAAAACCATCGTGCTCATCACCCACAGCCCCGAAGTGGCCGAACGCGCCGACCGATGCCTGCACATGCGTGACGGCGTACTGCGTGAAGGGATGTACCGATGAGAACACGGGATCTGCTGGCGGAAACCGGCTCCGCACTGAGGGCGAACAAAGGCAAAAGCGCACTGACCATTCTCGGCATCGTCATCGGCATTGCCGCGGTGATTACCATGACCTCACTGATCGGTGGCATTCGAGACTCTCTGGTCGGCGAACTGGGTATGAACGCGGCGCGCACGATTTCGATTTACACGGACGTCGGCACCCTTGACGACGAACAGATCACTGCGATGCGCGAGGAACTGACCGACTACGAGTACTTCTCGCCGACGAACTATGGTGCCGCCTCGTCAATCGCCGCGCCCGGTACCACCGACAAGGTGTCGGCGAGCATCACCGGTGTCGACGAGCATTTCTTCGATGTATCCGGAGTGACGATTGGTCGTGGACGGGCCTTCACATCGAGTGAAGCAACGAGTGGTGCAATGGTGGTGATTCTCGACGGGCAGGGCGTGCAGAAGCTGTTCGGCAGCGCGGACATTGACGCCATCGGCAGAACCGTCACGCTTGACGGCAATGAAGCAACCGTTGTGGGTGTGGTCGAGTCGTCTGGATTGATGGGCGGCATGGGCGGCGACAGCGTGAATATCTATATGCCTGCCACCACTGTGGCGCTGCGGTTTGCGTCCTCGAACATGGGATACATGCAGATCTACGGACTGGCCAAGGACGGGGTTGATATCGACCAGCTCACGGAACAGACGAAGACCGTTGTCGCTCGCATCATGCGTATCCCAACCGAACAGATCGACCAGAATCTGTCGGTCGTAAGCGCCCAATCCTCCATCGACCAGCTTTCCAGCTTCATGAGCGCATTCCAGGTGCTGGCGGGTTCGGTGGCCGGGGTCTCGTTGCTGGTGGGCGGCATCGGCATTATGAACAT
>JAIJJM010000746.1 GCA_022728415.1 Collinsella sp.
GAGCTCGCCCGTGACGGCCACGACGTCGCCGAGCTCATGAGCCTGGGCAAGCAAATCCTCACCCGCGGCGACGTCATGGAGGGCGTGGCCGATATGGTGGCCGAGGTTCAAGTCGAGGCGACCTTCCCCGACGGCACCAAGCTCGTCACCGTCCACGACCCCATCCAGTAATAGCAAGGAGCATCACGCATGAAAGTTGGAGAAGTCATCTGCGCCGGCGAGCCGATCACGCTCAACGCCGGACGCGCCACCAAGCAGATTCGGGTCACCAACAAGGGCGACCGCCCCGTGCAGGTCGGTAGCCATTTTCACTTCTTCGAGGTCAACCGCGCGCTGTCCTTCGATCGTACCGAGGCCTTTGGCTATCGACTCGACATTCCCAGCGGCAATTCCGTCCGTTTTGAGCCGGGCGAGGAAAAGCTCGTGAATCTTGTTGAGCTGGGAGGCGCCAAGCGCGTCTTTGGCCTCAACGACCTCACGCGCGGCGAGGCGGTTCCCCGCAACCTCGCAGCGAGCATGGAGAAGGCCCGTCGTCGCGGCTTTCTCGACTATCGCGAGGGCCCGGCGACGGGATTCCCCGAGGACTGGGATAACGATATCGAGGAGGCACGCTAGCCATGGCATTTTCTATCGACCGCAATAAATACGCCGCCATGTACGGACCCACCGTCGGAGACAAGGTTCGTCTGGCCGATACCGACCTGATCATCGAGGTGGAGCGCGACTTGACCACCTATGGCGAGGAGGCCAAGTTTGGCGGCGGCAAGACGCTGCGCGACGGCATGGGCCAGTCCGTCACCACCACTAGCGCCGACGGCGATCTGGACTTGGTAATCACCAACGCGCTTGTGCTCGACTACACGGGTATCTACAAGGCCGACATTGGCATTAAGGGCGGCTACATCGTCGGCATCGGCCATGCCGGCAACCCCGACATCATGGACGGCGTCACCCCGGGCATGACCGTTGGCGCGGGCACCGAGGCCCTGGCCGGCGAGGGGCTCATCCTTACCGCAGGCGGCCTGGACACACACATCCACTTCATCTGCCCGCAGCAGATCGACTGCGCCCTGTATTCGGGCGTGACCACCATGATCGGCGGCGGCACGGGGCCGGCCGACGGCACCAACGCCGTCACCTCCACCCCTGGTCCCTGGAACATCTCGATGATGCTCAAGGCTGCCGAGGAATACCCCATGAACCTGGGTTTCACCGGCAAGGGCAACTGCTCGGACGAGCGTCCGCTGGCCGAGCAGATCGAGGCCGGCGCCATCGGCCTGAAGGTCCACGAGGACTGGGGCGCCACCCCGGCGGCCATCAACCATGCACTCAACGTGGCCGATAGCTACGACGTACAGGTTGCCCTTCACACCGACACGCTCAACGAAGCCGGCTGTGTCGAGGACACCATCGCCGCGATCGGCGGCCGTGCCATCCACACCTACCACACCGAGGGCGCCGGTGGCGGTCACGCGCCCGACATCATCCGCATCGCGAGCGAGCCCAACGTGCTGCCCAGCTCCACCAACCC
>JAIJJM010000747.1 GCA_022728415.1 Collinsella sp.
CGCACCTGCACGGGATCAACGACCGTCTCGACGACCCCGTCGACTGGGTGCTGATCGACTCCGCCCCATACGGCCGCGCATTGGACGAATCGGTGAACAACGCGGACCTCGTGGTCATCCCGTCGAGCCCCAGCCGCATCGACCTCGACCAGGCCGCCGGGGTGAAGAACCTGTGCGACCGGCGCGGCGTCCCCGCCGCGATCCTCCTGTGCCGCACCGAGGCCAACACGACCGCCCTCCGCGACGCCCTAGCCTGGATCGACGCCGCGGACATCGCGTGCTTCGAGACGCTGATCCCGAAACGCCAGGACATCCTCAACGCGAAATCCACCCGCCCCCGCGGGTCCCGCCTGCACGAATACCGCGACCTGGCCGGCGAACTCAAGCAGACCATGCGACAGCTCAAGGACAAGGAGGAGGACCTGTGAGGAACATGAACCTGACGCCCCGTCCGCGCGACCTGACCGCGCTGCTCAACAGCGACCGGACGGAACCGGCGGATACCGGAAGACCGGAATCGGTGGAAACCGAAATACCGAAAAACCGGAGGACCGTGAAACCGAACGACGCGGAGGGCTGGGTGAAGACCAGCGTGAGCCTGCGCGCCTCGACCCGACGCAGGCTCAAGACCTGGTCCGCCGAGCATGACATGCGCATTCAGGAAGTGGTCGATGCTGCCCTCGAAACGTACCTGGGCTTGAAATAAGCTGTGAACCTATGAACAAGGAGAACAATGTTCCTGAAGGGAGAGTGCGCGGATTTCCCCGGCTCGTGGTCGGACCGCATGTGGGGGCCAGACGACCTTCCCAACCAGCGAACCCAATACGATCTGCGCCGTGCGGCGGTGCGGATCTGCGAGGCCTGCCCGGTCAGGGCCGAATGCCTCGCGTTCGGCATCATGGTCCGGGACCAGTACGGCATCTACGGCGGACTGCCTCTGCGCGCCCGACGCCAGGTGCTGAAGACCGCGCAGGAGGCCGGATTCCGGTTCGACCCCGACGACCCGACCGCCGAACGGCGGCTCGCCCGGTACATCCGCGAGAACCCCGAGATCGTGGCGGCGGCACGCGAGAAGGAATGCAAACGCCGCAAGACCGAGCAGCGCAACGCACGCCAGCAACGATGGCGCGCCACCACACGCTCGACCGGCAAGGCGAAGGCCCCGGCCGCCGCCACACGCACCCCGCCCTTGCAGGACACCCTCTTCTGAAGACAATCCGATACAGATAACCGGTCCGGTCCCATAAGGACGAACCATTCCGGAAACCCGAATGAAAGGAACAATCCCAATGACCACGAACACGAAAACGGTGGCCTTCGTCAACCTCAAGGGCGAGAACGACAAGACGGAAATCCTCGAACCCGTCGAAACACCCGCCGAGAACATCACAGGGCCAGGCAAGGATGGAAGGAAGTGTCCGAAGTGGCTGCCGCCCCTGATCGCGGCCGTCTGCGCGGTGATTCTGGTCGCGGCCGGCATCGTCGGCTGGAACGCTTACAGCGGCGCGAAGCTCGCCGAGGCCAAGGAGG
>JAIJJM010000748.1 GCA_022728415.1 Collinsella sp.
AGATTGACCCTAATAATAACCCCAGCTATGGCGTACTATGTGGAATGTCAGTGATGGGATTCAGTTTAGTGCTGCTACAAACGGCGGGAATTGGTTAAAGACGATAATGACAGATGTTGCCCATTGCTAAAGGCAACATCTGTATCGTTATTAAAGGTATTATTGATGCTTTTCAAACACTTCTTTATCGGAGCGTTTATCTAATTTACTTCGGGCAGCTAACAGCGCATCTCTGTCATGGCGAAAAGCTTTACAGTAACGTTTAAGATGAAGAAAATAGCCACCAGCCAGTAGAACAATTAATACAATCCAGTACCAGGCAATAAACATCCTTTTCACCTTCAAAATTTAACATTACTAAACATTTAGCGTTAAAATTTCACATATCCATCATCGAATATATTCATATACTCGCATAATTCTGAATCAAGTATATGATTTCGATCATAGTAAGTGTTGTATTACATACCATATCCGATTAAAAAAAGAACAATTAAGGCTATTAATGCATCTTATTCTGGGATGAAATATCACTAATTAATGATAAAACTTAATAAGCACCACTAGATATATATTATATCTTCACGATTCTTGCGTCCCTACTCGTTTTAATAAACATACTTTACCACCTTACAATATCATACGTAAACTTTTGTCAATGGATGTTTATTTTTTCACCACAACTCATACAAAAAAATTATTATTCACAACGATATACAACAAATATCCAGGTATACGCATCTTAATATATAATGAAAGTGTATGATTTAAGTTTTACTTAATCAGTATTTAATATTAATAACAAGCTAAGTCATCTCTAACTATGGTAATCTCCATAGCGGAATTAATATCAGATTCAAACCTATATTTTCCTCATTAATAACCTTTCTAATTTATAAAGGATTATAGTCATGTTTAAAAAAACATTGTTATCTATGTTCGCAACCGCATTGTTATCAGGCGTTGCTTTTAACGCTCTTGCTGACGATGCTAATCAGGGTTCCGGTAAAATTACTTTTAAAGGTGAAGTTATCGATGCACCTTGTTCTATTGCTCCTGGTGATGAAGATCAGACAATAAACCTCGGTGAAGTTGCTGATACCGTATTAAAAAGCGGTCAGAAATCTCTGCCTGTAGATGTCACCATTCACTTGCAGGATTGTATTTTATCTGACGGCACTAATACTGTTGATAAAGTCAAAATCACCTTTAGTTCTGCCAGTGTTGACGCTACCGATTCCAACCTGCTTAAAAACACTCTGGAAGGTAACATCGGCGGCGCAACTGATGTAGGCGTACGTCTGGTGAAATCAGACAACACCAACGTGACTCTTGGCACTCCAATCACTATCAACTTCCCGACGACTAACTCCTACCAGGAGTTGAACTTTAAAGCCCGTATGGAATCTCTGGGACGCACCGCGACCCCAGGTAACGTGCAGGCACAAGCTAATTACGTACTCGACTACAAGTAAGCGGCAATTAGTAACTACACAACGTCAGGCGATAAAGCCGATGAAATTTCATCGG
>JAIJJM010000749.1 GCA_022728415.1 Collinsella sp.
GTTGGGACAGACCAGGTCGACCGCAGGCCAGACCTCCGCAGGCAACTCGCAGGCAGGAGCTGGATTAAAGACCGTATAGAACCCCAGCTCGTGAGCGCAAGAGAGTGCCGTGGCCGTTGCCATCGGGTCGCATTCGCCCTGGGCGATAAAGACGCTTCCGGCAGCCGGGGCAATATCGTTGGCGTCGCCATCGAGCTCATCGGCCACCAGACGTCTCAGCGTGCAGGCAACGTCCTCGCCCGCAAGCGCATGGTTGGCGCCCGGTGACAGCACGATGCGGTTGTCGCCCTCGCAGCGAATGATGGTCGCTGTTCCCGTCTCCACGTCATCGCGACGTGCCACAAAGTCACAGTCCACGCCGGCATCCCGAAGTCCCGCCACCAGCGCATCGCCAAACGCGTCGCGACCGACCGCGCCAATCATGCACGTGCGCGCACCCATGCGCGCGGCGGCGACGGCCTGGTTAGCGCCCTTGCCACCGGCGTTGGTGATAAAACCGCTGCCGCCGACGGTCTCGCCCGCGCGCGGCATACGCTCGCACGCCACCGAAAGGTCCATGTTCATGCTGCCGAACACCGCAACGATGCCGCGATCCGCCATGGAAACCTCCTCGTCTGCGGGCCTTACGCCCACCGTCGGCCGTCGATCGTGCGCTCTCGCACCCCTATAACTTTAGTTCACTTTGATGTGAACGCGCGCTTGAGGTTGCGCCAGCAGCAAGCATTCACAGGAGCAGGCAGCTACAATGAATATGTGCTGATTATTCTCGTCATTGGATGATGTTTTATGGAGCAACTCCCACAATCGAGCCCACGCGGCCCGCGCCGCGCGCCCGATAACCGGTCGGCGCACGAACGCCCACGCGCCGACCGCCGCACCGGCGAGTCGCGACGCGGCCCGAGCCCGCATCGAACGCCCACCAACAAGGGCGCCCATACAGCCAAGACCAACACCGGCGCCACACACTCGTCCGCTACCTACCAGCAGGCGCCCGCTCGTCCCAAGTCCCGCTACATTCCTGCGCTCGACGGTCTGCGTACGCTCGCCGTCGTCGCGGTGGTGCTCTATCACCTCAACCTCACGTGGGCTCAGGGCGGCCTGCTCGGCGTCACGATCTTCTTTGTGCTTTCGGGCTATCTGATCACGCGCTTGCTGCTCAACGAAGTCGCTAAGACCGGCCGCATCGACCTTAAGAGCTTCTGGATTCGCCGCATCCGTCGCCTGGTCCCCGCCGTGGTAACGGTAGTATTCGTGACCTGCGCGCTGTGCACCATCTTTAACCACGTGATGCTCACCAAGATGCGCCCCGACATCCTGCCGTCGCTGCTGTTCTTCAACAACTGGTGGCAGATTGCCCAAAACGTCTCGTACTTCAATGCTCTGGGCGACCCCTCGCCGCTCACGCACTTTTGGTCGCTCGCCATCGAGGAACAGTTCTACCTGATTTGGCCGCCACTGCTGTTTGCCATGGTATCCATGCATGTGAGCAAGCCCAACACGCGCCGCGTGGTTCTGGGCCTTTCCGCGG
>JAIJJM010000750.1 GCA_022728415.1 Collinsella sp.
TACCGGGTTACCGTCGGCTGGTTTCGTCTGGTTTTGGTTGTTTTGTTATTGCATGAGGGCGTGGGTCCGTCTGTAGGATTCGCCCTCGAATCTGATCATGCGTCCGTGGTGGACGGTGCGGTCGATGAGCGCGGCGGCCATGTTCTTGTCGCCGAGCACGCGGCCCCATCCGCTGAATTCGATGTTCGTGGTGTAGATGATGCTCCTAGTCTCGTATGAGTCGGATACGGCCTGGAACAGGAGCCTGCTGCCTTCCTCGTCGACGGGCATGTGGCCGAATTCGTCGATGATCAGGAGCCTGGCTTTGCCGATGGCCGCGAGTTCCCCGTCGAGCCGGTTCTCCTGTTTCGCGCGCCTCAGGCGCATGAGCAGGCCGGAGGCGGTGAAGAACCTGACGGGCATGGCGTTCATGCATGCGAGCCTTCCCGGGGCGACGGCGAGGTGGCTTTTGCCGGTGCCGACCGGACCGTAGGGCACGAGGTCCTCGCTTTTGCCGACGAACTCCAGGCTCTCGAGCTGGACGCGCCCCCAGTCCGGCGGCATCCTGAGGTCCGACCAGTCGTAGCCGTCAAGACCCTTCGCGTTGGGGAACCCGGCCGCCTTGAGCAGCCGCGCGCGTTTGGATTGCTCCCGGCTGGCGGGCTCGGCCTCGAACCAGGACTCGATAAAGTCGAGTTGGGCGGGCGTGGCTTGGGCGAGGTGGTCGGCCAGGACGCCGCGCGTGAGGGTCAGGTGCCGGCTCATGGCCATGACGCGTTCGCTTTTGGCGATGGTGCCGGCCCGGCGGCGCCTGGTCTCGGGGATCCTGGGATCAGGTCTCCTGCTCATCGCGTCTCCTCCTTGCCTTCCGGCCCGGTCCCGGTGATGAACCGGTCGTGGCCGGTCAGGTCAGGACCCTGGTCGCTTGCCTCGTCCCAGTCGCCGTCCCGGTGGCGCAGGGCGAGCGACACCAGGTCCGTGTCCGCGGGCCTGGCATCGGGCCGCAACCCGATCGAGTCGGACGCGGCGAGCATGGCGTTGTCGAAGCCCGCCGCTTCCGCGGCCTGGGCGATGGCCCTGAGACTGTCGCGCAACCGTTGCCTGCCGGCCTGGTCGAGCCATTCGCGCACGTCCTCGGGGAAATCCGGGCGTATCGGCGTCTCCCTCCATGAGCCCGGGCGGGCGGCGAGCATCGGCATCACCAGCGCGGGATCCTGCAGCGTGCCGGCAGTCCTGCCGTACTGCCTGGGGTATTCGGCGACCACTTCGCCCGACTTGGGGTCGGCGATCCGCACGCTGTCCCGCCTGACCGCGGCCGGGAGTCGCCTGCCATGCCACTCGCCGCCGGCGAGGTACCGGTTGGGGTCGAGGCCGATGCGACCGTATTTGCCTGCCTTCCCGCTTTCCCACCGGATCGGGTCGAAACGCGTGGACGGCAGGGGCGTCAACGTGTATTTCGTCAAGTCGGTGTTTCGTGTTTAGTCATGTATTTTTTTCGGGTTTAGGCAGTTGCATGCATTTTCCTTATTTTTCCGGTTGCGCGGAGGT
>JAIJJM010000751.1 GCA_022728415.1 Collinsella sp.
AACTTTACCCGCTGACCCCGCCGGGAATAGCAAAAGGGCGACCCCTGTCCGGAGTCGCCCTTGTTGAGCTGCTTATGTGCGGCTGTTACTCGGCGTCGTGGTGACGGCGGGGCTTGCGGCCTCCGTTGTCGCCAGGACGGCGCGGACGGTCGCTGCGCTCGGAGCGCTCGCGACGCGGACGCTCACGGCGCTGGAAGTGCTCGCCGTCGCCCTCGGAGGCACCCTCGGCGCGAGCCGGGGCCTCGGGCTTGTCGAGACGATCGAGCGAGATCTTGCCGCGATCGTCGACCTCGATGACGACGACCTTGACCTCGTCGCCCACGTTGAGGACGTCCTCGACCTTCTCCACACGACCCTTGGCGACGCGGGAGATGTGCAGCAGACCGTCCTTACCGGGCAGCAGGTTCACGAAGGCGCCGAACGGCTGAATGGAGACCACGCGACCGGTGTACTCCTCGCCCGGCTCGGGAACCTTGATGATGAGCTTGATGCGCTCGACGGCCTGATCGACGGACTCGCCGGTGCCGCCGACAAAGACGGTGCCGTCCTCCTGGATGTCGACCGAAGCGCCGGTCTCGTCCTGGATGCCGCGGATGACCTTGCCGCCGGAACCGATGACGTCACGGATCTTATCGGTCGGAACCTGGATGGAGACGATGCGCGGAGCGGTGCTGCGCGTGGAATGACGCGGCTCGGGGATCACATCGAGCATCTTCTGCAGGATGAAGGCGCGACCCTCCTTGGCCTGCTGCAGGGCGCGGGCCAAGATATCGAAGGTAAGACCGGTTGCCTTGTTGTCCATCTGCAGGGCGGTGATGCCCTCGGTAGTGCCGGTGACCTTAAAGTCCATGTCGCCCAGGAAGTCCTCGAGACCCTGGATGTCGGACAGGACCACGGTCTTGCCCTCCTCCTGGATCAGGCCCATGGCGATACCGGAGACCGGGCGCTTAATGGGCACGCCGCCGTCCATAAGGGCGAGCGTGGAGCCGCAGGTCGAAGCCATCGAAGAGGAGCCGTTGGACTCCATGACCTCGGAGACCACGCGGATAGCGTAGGGGAACTCGTTCTCGTCGGGAAGCACCGGGAGCAGAGCGCGCTCGGCCAGGTTGCCGTGACCGATCTCGCGGCGCTTGGGGCTGCCCATGCGGCCGGTCTCGCCGGTGCAGAACGGCGGGAAGTTGTAGTGGTGCATATAGCGCTTGCCCTCGGTGGGCTCGATGGTATCCAGACGCTGACCCTCGTTGAGCATACCGAGCGACAAGACGGAGAGCACCTGGGTCTGACCACGCTGGAACAGGCCGGAGCCGTGAACGAGCGGCAGGTAGTTGTCCTTCACCATGATGGGACGAATCTCATCGGCGGCACGACCGTCGACGCGCTCGCCGGTCTCGACGACCATGGTGCGCATGGCCTTCTTCTCGAGCTTCTTAAGCGCCACGGGGATCTCGCGCTCCCAGGCGGCCTGCTCCTCGTCGGTGAACTCGGCGCGGATGGACTCCTTCAGAGCCTCGACCTTACCGATGCGGG
>JAIJJM010000752.1 GCA_022728415.1 Collinsella sp.
GGTAAAGGTCACCGCCGCGACAACGCTCACCACGGCAAGCACGTTGGCAATCATGCGAGCGTGAGCGCGGCGGGCGTTAGCTTCCTCAGCCCACGCCTTCTCCTCGCTCAGGATTGTCGGCAGACGTTCCTCGCTCGAGGCGGCAAGCTGCGGTACCCAATCGCTGGGGAAGGCGATGCGCGCCTCGGCAAACTCGCCCTGATGCACGCAGGGAATGGTATAGGTAACCATAGGCTCGTCCGTGTCGAGCGATACCTTGCCCGTGAGCGGACCGTGGCCCCACGCGCGGAAGTTGTCACCCTTGGTTGCCGGGGTCCCCGCGGCAGCGTTTGCGAAGTGGACTTCCATCTCAACATCGTCGGAATCCGCCGACCAGCCGTCGCCCACAAACTTCCAGTAGAGTTCGGCGGTATCGGACCAGTTCATGACCGCACCGGTCATGGTGTAGCTCACGTAATAAATCGCGCTGTCGCCGCTCTCGTGGGGGCTGAAAACCTTGATCTTTACGCCGCCGTCGGACTGCTCAACCGTATAGACACCGCTGTCGCCCTTGTTTGCATAATCGACTCTGTTAAACGCGGTGCCATCTTCCTCGACGCTCAGCACATTGACGCCCGCCGCGCCTCCCTGCTGATTGGAGCCCGTATTGATCTCCCAAAACACGCCGTTGATGTCGTCATCGAAATCAAACTGGCGTCTCTCGACAACGGTCAGCGAGCCATCGGCCTCGACCGTGGCGCCGATGTGGGTTTGGCTCATGGAGTAGCCGTCGGCGTGCGCGGCGGCAGGCAGCAGCAGCAACGCAAGCGCGGCGAGCGCGCAGACGGAAGCGAATCGCGCGAATAGGCGGCGCTGCCGACAGGTCTTGGCAACGGGGGCGTTCATAGGCACATCCTTTGTCTGTGATACCAACAGCGTCATTGTCCCACGTTTGCGAACGCACATGACGAATATCTAGGCGACCGGAACGCCAAACGGGATGAAAGTCACGCCCGCCGCCAACAGCTAGTCATTGGGGACGTTCTTAAATGACTAGTCATTAGGGACACTCTTTGGCATGGCCTGCACCAACGATAGATACCACTTCACAGCTCCGTCACAGGTGTAGTGGCTTTGTGTTGCTGCGACACGCGCTGATTGAGCCGGCGGGCAAGGGGCATAAAGCAGTTGAGCGAAAACGGTTGCCCCTTTCCCGTTCGCTCGAGGATAATGTCCCCCTTTTCCGCGGAGACCCCGGCAGTTGCGAAGAGCTGCCGGGGTTTCTGTCGTTTGAGGGGTTGAAGGGGCTAAGCTTGCGGGCGGTAATCGAGATGTTGAGTCGGTGCCCGTCGAGCACAACACGCGGCCTCGGCAACTTGCGAGCATCGACGACGCCTCCCCCACCTCACCCCGCGCTATACTCGTCCGCATGGATATCAAAGCACGCAACATAGCAACGCCCGCCGCGGACGCGCCAACGGCGCCCAACAGCAAGCTCGCCCCCGCTCCCGCGCCCGTCGTGGGTCGCTTTGCCCCGTCGCCCTCG
>JAIJJM010000753.1 GCA_022728415.1 Collinsella sp.
CAAGACCAGATCGTCGGATACGAAGACCAGCAAGCCCTGTTGCCGCACTATCCCAACGCCACCTTCGTGACGTTAGACAATGCCGGTCACAACGCGCACATCGATCAACCCGAAGCCGTCGTAGCTCTCGTGCGCGAATGGGTGGCGCGCCTGCATGTCTGAGCAACTGCTCATCCGGGCATCTGAGCATAAAACTTGTAGCTATCTCCTTTGACAGCAGATAGCATTCCGTAAATGGGCGAATGTACCTCTCTGAAAGCAGTTAGCTATGTAAAAATCATGCGGTGGTTATCGGTCGCTGTCCTCCCATTCGAGAATGTCGCCGGGCTGGCAGTCGAGGGCCTTGCAAAGCGCATCCAGCGTGGTAAAGCGAACGGCTTTGGCACGTCCGTTCTTCAGAATGGACACATTGGCGGGGGTGATGCCGATTTGCTCGGCGAGCTCGCCGAGCCCGATCTTGCGCTTGGCCATCATGACGTCGAGATTGATGCGAATCGTCATATCAGATCACCTGCTCGAGCTCGCTGGACTGGTCGGTGGCGGCGCGCAGCAGGCTCTTCATCACAATCATCAGCAGCATGAATCCGATTTCGGCGAGAACCGCCACACCAAGCACCAAGGCGATGGTGTAGTAATCCATGGCCTGCATGGTCGCATCATGCCAGCCGGAGATAAGAAAACACGCAGATACGAGAACGGTCAGCGCAGTGGCGATCGCCGCGCAGCCGAGCACCCAGTTCACGCAGGGCATGGCCTTGGCGGTGAACGCCGTGCCGGAGCCGGATAGCGAAAGCAGCCGCCAGACGGCCGCAAACGCTATCTCGACGCATACCAGGAACAGTATGCCCATGATGAGGTATGGCCAGCGCATCGCCGCCTGGCTGGAGTACAGGCCGGCCATCGCCTTGCTCAGTATGGGCGCGGCGAACGTCCAGAGGCAGGCCAGCCAGACCAGCGCGATGATGACCTTCAATCCAAGCAGGACCCACTTGTTCATGTAGCGCTTCATGAGACGATCCTTTGCATCGAATATTTCGAATAACGATAATGATATATCGAAAAACGATATGATTGGCAACGTGGTTTTGTGAAGATTGCGATGGCGCAGCAATGCGAGCGGGAAAGCCCGTATGCTTGTTCGTTCGCTGGATTCCCGCATAACACATGTGCCCGCAAACCGAAATGGTTGCGGGCACATGTGAAAAGATCCGGCGGTCGTCACTCGGCGTCGGCCGGTGTCTCCTTGGGCGCGGAGAGGAAATGCTCCTCACTGGGCAGCACGGCGTTCAGGATCACGGCCACCACGAACGCCACGGCGATGCAGTTCGAGGCGAAAATCTGCTGGAACAGGGCCGGGAACTGCGCGAAGATGTCGCTTACCTGCGTGAAGCCGATGCCGATGGTCAGCGAGAGCGCCGCAATCGTGATATTGCGCTGCGTGAAGCCCGCTTCGGCAATCATCTGGAAGCCGGAAAGAATGATATTGCCGAACATCATGATGGTGCAGCCGCCGAGCACCGCCTG
>JAIJJM010000754.1 GCA_022728415.1 Collinsella sp.
CGTAAACTATAGTTTACGTTTTTTCGAATACACAGGAGTTTTCTATGTCGGGTTCTTCGGTCCGCATGTACCGAGCCACGCTTCGCACAAACAGCGCGCCGCCCAAGCTCGTCGTCGTTGAAGCAGAATGCTTTTCGCCCGATGAGCGCACAGCATTTGCATTGCTATCGAGTCGAGTCGCCGCCGTTCTGGTCCCTTGCCCGGCGCAAGGTGAACTTGCCATCCAATGCCAAGCGCACGGCTGCTCGCTCAATCAGGCTGCCGTAATCGCAACCAGTCAACGCGGCCTGCCGCTCCTTTTAGAAGCCGGCATAGCGCTCGCCCTTCGCGGCGCCGGATACGAAAACGAGGCCGCCGCCGATGTGGTCTTTCAACCACGATCGAGCGGCGGCCTCGCAGCAGCCATCGAATATGCTTGCAGGCTCGCTGCCTAAAGGAGCGAGCTAAAAGCCCAGACCAAAGCCCGTGCCGGTAATCGCTGAATAAATAAAGTAGACGTTGATCACATTGAGGAACACGCCTGTGATGCAGCCGTTGCGCAGGTAGCGCTCGCACACGATGCGCGCCATAGCGGCGGAGTCATCATTGTTTTTAGCCTGGCGTCCCGCCGTAAAGTACGTCGCCACGCCGAGTAGCAGATTGAGCACCGGCAATGCCAGCAACTCGTAGCTCTTGCCCCAGCGCGTCACCTCGCCGGCGGCGTTGAACTTCGTTGCCACCTCGGGACCAATGTTGGGGATCACAAACGCCGCTACCACCAGCGGAAGCACCGCAAGCACCAGCAGCGCGATGCCCATGTAGCCGGCTTTTTTTCCAAATTTGAACATGTTCGCCGTCCTTACACGTTAAAGCGGAAGTGCACGACGTCGCCATCGGCCATGACATAGTCCTTGCCCTCGATGCGCAGCTTGCCGGCAGCCTTGGCGCCCTGCTCGCCGCCGAGCTCGATGTAGTCGTCGTAGCCAATGACCTCGGCCTTAATAAAGCCGCGCTCAAAGTCGGTGTGGATGACGCCGGCGGCCTGCGGGGCGGTCGCGCCTTGACGCACCGTCCAGGCCTTGACCTCCATCTCGCCGGCCGTAAAGAACGACTGCAGGCCGAGCAGCTTGTAGGCAGCCTGAGCAAGCACGTCCAGGCCGGGCTGCTCCAGGCCCAGGCTCTCCAGGTAGTCGGCGGCATCCTCGGGGTCGAGCTCGGAAAGCTCGGCCTCGATCTTGGCGCAGATGGGCAGCGGCTTAACACCATCGATGGGCGCCAGGTCTTCGTTGAGCATATCCTCGTCCACGTTGGCCACATACAGGATGGGCTTCATGGTGAGCAGGAACAGGCCCTTGGCGGCAGCACGCTCCTCGTCGGTCATCTCCATGGATGCGGCGCGCTTGCCCTCGTTGAGCCAGGCGAGCAGGCGGCGGGCGACCTCGAACTTGGGCATGAGTTCCTTGTCGCGCTTGGCCTCCTTCTCGAGCTTGGGCAACTGCTTCTCGAGCGTGCCCATATCGGCCAAGATGAGCTCGGTCATGATA
>JAIJJM010000755.1 GCA_022728415.1 Collinsella sp.
GGCGTATCCACGCTGGATGCCACCATCGGCCGCATTCATGACATCCCGCAGTCGGCCATGAGCCGACTGACCGGCTCCCCCACCGTATACGCGCGGTAGACCGGCCCAACCCACAACGGCGGCTCAGAGACTCGGCTCGATGATCCAGCTCAAGGTCAGCAATACGGCCAAAAACAGAACGTTGACGGCGGAGTAGACGGCCAGATACCGGCCTTTCTTGTGCGGGTATTGGCGCACGACGTTCTTGTAAGAAATAAGCGAGGCCATCGAGGCGATGAGCGTACCCATGCCGCCCAAATTGGTGCCAATGATCAGATCGCGCCATTGGTCGCAGAAGCCGGAAAGCAGAATCGTGGTGGGCACATTGCTGATGACCTGGCTGGAGCCGACCGCCACCTCCAGCGGATGGCCGCCGACCAGCGAGCGCGCCAGTTCGTAGAATTCGGGCACGCGCTTCATGTTGCCGATGAAGATGAAGAACATGCAGAAGGTGAGCGGCAGTCCCCAATCCACGTATTTGAATACGCGC
Source organism: Collinsella sp. (assembly GCA_022728415.1). The sequence continues at coordinate 530 of JAIJJM010000755.1, forward strand.
CGATCGGTGAACAGGAACACGACGACCACGATCACGCACATCACCCACAGGGGAATCACGTCGGAGACGGCCAGTAGGCAGACGATGAACAGCAGCGAGTAGACGATGGTGCGCCAGCCGCCATAACCGGCGCCGTAGCCGGTGATACGAATCTCGTCGGGCTGGTGTTTGTTGCGCTCGGGAGCCAGCACGCCGGTTTCGAGGTCGCCCAGGTCGCCGACCGGTTTGCCGCCAAACACCACGGAAATCACGATGACCAGCAACACGGCCGCCGTGCCGGAATACGGTGCCATGATGCCGAGGAATTCCATGGTCGGCATGCCGGTCAGGGCTTTGAGATACAGGTTGTGCGCGTTGCCGATCGGGGTGAGCATGCTGCCCACGTTCGCGCCAATGGTCATCAGCGTGACCACGAGGATGGTCTTATCCTCTTGCCCAGCCATGATGAGCACGGCCACCGCGAACGGCACAAACGTGACCAGCGCAACGTCATTGGTGATGAACATCGCGGAAAAGAACGTCAAAGCGACAAGCGTAATGACCAGTCCGCGCATGGTGCTGACCTTCTCCAGCAATCGCGAACCGATGATGCGGAACACGCCGATACGCTGGAATCCGCACACCACAATCATCAGGCAGATGAGCTGGCTGATGGTGCTGGCGTGAATGTAGCTTTTGTAATCGGCGTCCGGCGGCACAATGAAACACGAAATCAGGGCGAGTATTGCGGCGACGATGAGAATCGTCTCATTTTTGGCTACATTGATCAGCCAGCGTCGCATCCATTCCTCCGTGAATAACCCAATATCGCAGCCGTTCTATTCTACGCGCAGACCGGCATAAGGTACGTAGTCGCGTTGCGCTGGCGGACATGAGTTTTTGGACCGGTGCCGCACATCAGCCGCGCTCGTTTTTTTATTTGGACAAGGAAACATTGAGTTTGCATGTCTTCCATACAATGAACTGCCGCGCAATGCTGTGCCCGT